>CAUVCH010000074.1:0-5332 GCA_963550265.1 uncultured Mitsuokella sp.
GATGTTTATTTGGCAGAAAGCTCACTTCCTGCTTGAATAATAAAGGTTGTTTTGTTATAATATCATTGTTTGTTAAGAACCTGTGATCAGTATCTATCAAAGGAGAAAAAAATGGTTCAGCTCAAGAAAAAGCAAGTCAGAATTATCAGCGTTCTGATCGCGCTTGTCTTCGTCGGTTCGGTCGTTGCCCTTGCGCTCACGCAGAGCGGATCCGGCATTGTCAGCGCGGCAAGTTCTTCCGTCGGTCTGGTTGATATGGAGACCATCGTACAGCAGCATCCGAAGTACCAGAGCTCGGGCGCAGAATTCCAGAAGTTTATGGAAGACACGCAGAAAGAGATGGAACAGAAAGCTGCGAATATGAGCGATCAGGAAAAGCAGGAGTATGCGAACCAGATGCGTCAGCGTGTCATGCAGAAGAATCAGGAGCTCATGGAGCCCATCAAGCAGGACATTGATGATAACATCAAGAAGGTAGCAGAAGCTAAGGGGCTGCAGGTCGTTCTCGATAAGAGCGCAGTCGTCTACGGCGGCACGGATGTCACGCAGGACGTCATCAACAAGCTCAAGTAAATAATCGCATAGCAAAGCTCAGGTACCGAGCCGATTTTTCGGCTCGGTATTACTTGTACAGGGGGAAACTTCTCGAAAAGACGATAGGAGGGGTGCAGTGGCAGAAGAAGCAGCGGAAGGAAAAAAGCGCTTGGATGATGCGAAATCTCCCGCCGAAGAGAAAAAGCGGCGAAGGCGCACGAGAGCCGTCGGCGCAGCGGTTCTCGTGATCTTTCTTCTCTCCTGCGCCTCACTCCTCTACCGTTTCCTGCACCAGGAACAGCCCAAGGAAACGGTCGTATCCGACATCGGCATGATCGATAGGGTGAAGGTCATGCAGGCACATCCCTTGTATGAGACGCTGCAGCAGCTCAGATCGGATCGTGATGCACTCTATACCGAGCTAAAGACGGAACAGCAGGAAGACTGGTCAATTCCGCCGCCGCAGATTGCGCCCGAACCTTTTGATGATTCGGTTTGGCAGAAGAATGCACAGTCGGTGGTAGAAGCTCGTGTTGCCTTGGAACGCGAGCGAAAGGATCTGGCGGCCAAGTATCGCGCTGCGCATGATGCAGATTATGAAAGGGCGCGCGATGCCATTGAAAATGAGTTCGCCAATGCCATTTTGAATATCAATCTGAAAATTGACAACCAAATGGCGATGCATCATCCGTGGGATGACCCGAACGATATCAAAGCCGAACGCGAAGCGTGGATAGCAGAGCGCGAACGGCTTTGTGAAGAGCGGGAAAGGCGGAAAGATGAGCTTTCGCGAGCCTATGAGAAAGAAATCAAGGACTATGCCGACAGCACGCTTGCGCCCAAGATTGCAGAATGGGAGCAAAAGACGCATACGTCTCTCGACAAGGAACGCGCAGAGGCTCTCTTGCAGAAGTCAGAGGCCGAGGCAAGGAACACGCGCGCGATGGACGCTTCTGCCAATAAGCAGGATGCCGCTGCGCTGCGGCGTGCAAAAAAAGAGCTCCTTTGGCAGAAGGAGCAGCAGATCAAGGCGCTGGAAGCGCGTATTGAAAACGATATTCGCGCATGTGCGACCAAGCTGGCGATTCTCCATCATTTGACGCTTATCGTAACGGCGCCGGCCGAACGTCCGAAGACAGCTTTGCCGGGTTATGATGCTGCCGTGCCGGATCTTTCATCGGATCAGTTTTCTCCCGTCGTTACGGAAGGCGCGCAGGATCTGACGGAAGAGCTCCAGGCAGAGGTACAGGATCTTGACCCTGTTCCTACGAATGTCTGGGAAAATATTCAAGGAGAGGCGCCATCCTACGATCCTTTCCCTGATCCATCGGAAAGTGAAAAGCCAGAGGAATCAACAGCATCAAAGAAAGAAGACGGTGCTGGAACTGGTGCGGATGCGACGCAAGATTAAAACCGTAATGGCGACAGGAACCATAAGTATTCAGAAAGAAGCGATAGGAAATGAAGAAACCGAAGAAAACAGCTGCCCTCCTGCTCACAGCATTTGCATTTGCCTTTGCGGCGGCGGGCTGCGGCAAGGCAAATATCGGCTACGTGGATCGGGAACGCTTGGCATCCGAGGCGCCGCAGGTCAAATCCATCATGGATGAAGGCAATGCCAAACTTCAGAAAGAAAGCGAAAAACTTCAGCAGAAGATGGCAGCAAACCCGCAGATGAGCCAGGAGGATGCACAGAAGGCACAGGCGGATACGCAGCAAAAACTTCAGAGCATCAACCAGTCCTATCAGCAGCAGATGAAACAGAAGATCGATGCCGCCATGAAGGAGATCTCAAAGGAGAAGAAGCTCGATGTCATCGTCAGCGATCATAATGGGCAGAAAACGCCGCTTTACGGCTATACGGATGTGACAGACGAAGCGATTGCAAAGCTCCAGTAAGGAGGGCTTCAGATGAAGAAGAAACTTTCGGAGATTGCCTCCTTTCTCGGCGCGCGCCTTAGAAAAGACGCGGATGGCGATGTCATCATCGAAGGTCTCGGTAATATCGAAGGGACGAGAGCGACCGACCTCATCTTTGCTGTCGAACCGCATATGGAGGAGGCAAAGGCATCGAATGCAGCGGCGGTCATGCTCGAAGAGGGCGTAGAAAATTTTCCAAAGCCTGCGATTTACGTTGAAGATCCGCGCGCTTCCTTTGCAAAGCTGCTCGAACTCTTTACGCCGAAACTCGCCATTCCCGAAGGGGTCAGTGACAAGGCGGTTATCGGCAGTGACGTGACGCTCGGCCAAAATGTCCGGATTCTTCCGTTTGCTGTCGTCGACGACCATGCCGTCATCGGCGACAATGTCACGCTTTATCCGCATACCTATATCGGGCAGTACGCAAAGATCGGGGAGAATACGATTCTCTACCCCTCGGTCACGGTTCGCGAATACTGCGAAATCGGCAGGCGCTGCGTCATTCATGCAGGCGCGTCGATCGGTTCCGATGGCTTTGGCTTTACGACAAAGGACGGCAAGCATACGAAAGTACCGCAGGTCGGCAATGTCGTCATTGGCGACGATGTAGAGATCGGCGCGCAAGACTGTATCGACCGCGCAGCCATGGGCTCGACGGTTATTGCCAGCGGCACGAAGATGGACAACCTAGTCCATATTGGTCACAATTCGAAAATCGGCGAAAATTGTCTCGTCGTTGCCCAGGTGGGCATCTCAGGATCGACGACGGTCGGTCACAATGTCACCTTCGGCGGTCAGAGTGCGACGGTCGGACATATCAAGGTCGGTGCAAACTCTGTCTATGGCGGGCGCTCCGGCATCATCAGCGATATGCCCGAAGGCTTCTTTGGTGCTGGTTTTCCCGTACAGAGCCACACGAGCTGGCTGCGGATGCAGGCCGCTATGAAGCAGCTGCCGGATATGATGAAAAAGATCAAGAAGTATGTCAAGCTGTTGGATAAGCTTGCTCTGCCGAAAAAGTAAAGGTAAGCGCAAAACAGCAGGTACCCTACAGAACGTGGAGGGGAGAAAAAACTTATGGCGTATTATTTCCTAAAGGTTCTCAGCGCTTTTTTCTGTCTCCTACCGCGCTCGTTTGCCTATGCCATGGGGCGCGCACTCGGCGTCATTTTATATCCTTTCATTCCCAAAAAAAGAAAAGAGCTGGCCTTTCGTCAGATCAAGATGTGCCTTCCTGTCTCGGATGAGGAAGCGCGGCGTATCGCACGTGCTTCGGCTGTCCGCTTCGGTCCGATGCTCGTCGAAGTCCTTCGCTTTCCGCTGATCAAGAGACATCCGGAAGATTATATCCGCATCGAGAATATCGAGCCTATGAAGGCAGCGATGGCAGGCGGCAAGGGATGCATCATTGCCGCATCGCACAGCGGCAACTGGGAGCTTATGGGAGGAGCCTTTGCCATGGCGGGCATCCCGATGGTCGGCGTCGCCATGAAGCAGAAGGGCTCGGCCAACCGATTCATCAACGAGTACCGCGCGCAAATCGGCATGCATATCACTTACAAGCAGGGCGTCCGTGAGATGTTCCGCATGCTTAAGGGCGGTTATGCGATCGGACTTATCATGGATCAGGATACGAACCGCCATGACGGCATCATTCTCGATTTCTTTGGCAGGGAGACAAACTGTGTTCCAGGCGCAGCCTCGATGGCACGCTTTTCCGATGTGCCGATTTTTGCATCCTTCTTGCATCGCGGGAAAGACGGGTATCAGCACCTGAAGATTCGCGGCCCTTTTTTTGTGGAGAAGACAAGAGATAAGAAAGAAGATATCCGAAAGATGACGCAGGAATTGACAAAGCTCATCGAAGCGGATATTCGCGCCTATCCGGAAGATTGGTTCTGGCTGCATGATCGCTGGAAATCGGTTCGAGATTAACTGGAAAAAACGACAAGCGAACGATGGCTTGTCGTTTTTTTGTTTATGGGAAAAGTATATATAAAAAGCAACAGCTGCCTCGCACTATTTCGCGCAAGACAGCTATTTTTTAATCATATACAAATTGTTCTCTTTCTACGAAACATCGGTTTGCTCTGCCTATTCTTCGAACGATCAGAGCCATCGAGTGTGTGCACATGGCACAAAACCTAGATTCATACAGAGTGGATTCTGCAGAAGCAGAAATCCGCAACGATATTCAGTTGTTGACTGGGAGATTCTGAGAGGTTAGCGAACTTTGCTATAGAAAACATGGTCTTACGAGTTCACTCTACCATGGACAACGCCTTGCCCATCACTATCTGCCAATCTGACGTACGCGCCTTATATCCCCTTGCCGAAAGGCGAGGACTTTGCGGCGCATTCAGTAAGCGACCGGTCTGCTTACGGGGGGAAACCTTGAACCGATTGTTAACGATCTGACCCATCCGGCATACTGCTTTTCACGCTGACGCTGCGCTGATGACTTCCGCTAGCCTCCATCTGCCCTGAAGCTTACGCTCCATCCGCCTGAGAAGACATCGCCGTGCGGATATTCTTTTTCTTCAAAATGTGCGCTTGTTAGTCTGCCGTGAAGAAGCGATGCAAATGAAATTTTCCGATTGCGATCACTCCTTTTCTATAAGCAAAGGTTTCTAGGACGCCTTTTTCGGCTAAGTCCTGCGGACGGCTTGCTAAGGCAAGCCATAAATAAGAGGAAAGAGATCTATTTGGCACGGTATTGTCTAAAGATATTATCCTCTTTGACCGTCTCTCTTCTCTTTTCAATATTTACTATAGCATAAGATTCAGACGATTGCAAGTATTTTCTCAAAATAAATTAAAAAAGTGGACATTTTTGGAAATAAGGAATAAAAGTAGTTATTGTCGAAGTACGGAAATA
>CAUVCH010000075.1:0-5309 GCA_963550265.1 uncultured Mitsuokella sp.
AAGGTTGACGGGGATTCAACAGTTCTCGCTCGGCTTCCGTGAGCCTGCGCTTTCCAATGAATGTGCAGCGGTGCTGAATGCGAAACTCGGCGATAAGATTCATGCCTTTCCCAATGCCTGCAGTCTCGATATTACACCCGCAGGCATCAGCAAAGAACAGGGCATCCGCACACTTCTTTCCGTCATGGGATGGGATGGGGCGGAGGTATACGCCATCGGTGATGAAACGAACGATCTGCCGATGCTGAAGGCGTTTGACGGCTACTCGCTCACCACGGCACGCAAGGAGATACAAACGCAGGCGAAGCAAGTATTCCCGAGTGTCGGTGCGATGCTCGATTATTTTCGCTAAGGGTTTTTGGCAGAATATTGGAGGTGTCACAATGGGATTTGATCGTGAGAGATTCGACGAGATAAAGAATGCCTTTACCTTGGACGATAATGCACTCCGTAAAATAGCTGACGATTTCCGCGCCGATATGCGCGCGGGACTTGCCGGCGAGAAAAGTGCGACGCTCCGTATGCTCCGCTCCTATGCGGATCTGCCGAGCGGGAAGGAAAGAGGTTCCTTCCTTGCACTCGACTTCGGCGGCACGAATGTCCGTGCCCTCCGCATCCTACTCAAGGGAGACGGAACGTATGAGGTGCTGCGTAAAGTCGCAAAGCCGCTCACCGTCGCCGGCGTATATGACTATGTCAGCGCGGATGCGACAGCAGAGGATATGTTTGACTTCCTCGCTGCAATCATCGATGAGGCAATTGCGGGGGATCGAAAGACAAAGTACCTGCTGGGACACACCTTCTCCTTTCCATCGCAGCAGACCAACCTCTACAATGCGAAACTCATCGTCTGGACGAAGGAATTTGCCACGCGAGGTGTCGAAGGCAAGGTTGTCAACGACCTCCTAAAAGAGGCGCTTGTACGGCGTGGTATGACAAACGTCACACCTGTCGCCGTCATCAACGATACGGTCGCTGTGCTGCTCGCAGCGGCATACAAGCACGAGCATACCTACATCGGCTCGATCTATGCCACGGGACAGAATACCTGCTACTACGAAGAGTTTGCAGACGGCAGCGAGCAGCCGACGGTCATCAATATGGAGTCGGGCGGTTTTGGCAACTTGCCCTTTTCTAAATACGACGAGCGCCTTGACAGGGAATCCAAACAGCCCGGTACTCAGCGACTGGAAAAGATGGTGTCTGGACGTTACCTCGGTGAGCTCTACGGTGCCGCGCTTGCCGACCTGCTTGGCACGGACGGCGTTTATCCTTTTTCGAGTATTGAGCTCTCTGAAATCGTCGCAGATAGTTATCTTGACCGCCATGCAGCAGGCGCGGTTATCGAGGCAAAGACAAACATGACCTTCACTGCTGACGAGCGCATCTTGCTGCAGGAACTCGCGACTGCTGTCTTTGTCCGCTCTGCACGCATCGTTGCGGCAATCCACGTTGCCATCATTGAGCATCGTATGGGCGAAAATGAACTGGAGGGTCAGTTCATCGCCGTTGACGGTTCTGTCTATGAGAAGGTTCCCCTCGTCGCACATCACCTGCGCGCCGCACTCGATGCACTTCTTATGGATGAAGCGGTCAAGGTTCGAATCATCCTTGAGAACGCTGGCTCTGCCCTCGGTGCAGCACTTGCTGCCGCCATGACGGAACAGAAATAAGACATATGAAACGCCCCGCAGGGTCAGAAATTCTGCGGGGCGTTTTTATCCAATGCGCCGTACCCTCCCGCCCTTTAGGGCTGAGATATCCTAAGGGACTAGCGACTTCGTCGCTTTGTAAGGCGTGTCCGTCGAATTTACGCAAATAATGGAAGACGAACCATGTTTTTTTACGCATATTGTATTTGCTCCCTTCAGGTGATATCATGCCATTAGCATAGATGGAACGTCAGAAAACCGCACAAAGGAAGTGAGAAAATGGACATCTATGGGATGGGCTTTAAGTTTCGCCTCTATCCCAATAAGACACAGAGGCACCTCTTGAATCGTACCCTTGACTGCGCACGTTTTGTCTACAATCATTTTCTTGCTGTTCGCCGGGAGCAATGGCGGGCGAATCATGTCGCATTGAACTATGTGAAAACGAGTGCGCTTCTGACCGATCTCAAAAGACGCGAAGAATATGCATGGCTAAAAGAGGCAGACAGCATGGCACTGCAGGAAGCCTTGCGAAATCTCGATCGCGCCTATCAGAATTTCTTTAAGTTACACGCGGGTTACCCGCGTTTTAAGTCAAAACACGCACACAGTCAGTCCTATCGCACAAGAAACCAAGGCAAGAGCATCCGTATCCTCGGAAATCGTGTCAAACTACCAAAAATCGGTGCTGTGAAAATCAAACAGAGCCGGACATTCGATGGACGCATCTTAAACGCTGCCGTTAGCCGCGCTGCTTCCGGTAAGTATTTCCTTTCCTTGTGCGTGGAAATGGAACGAAGCGCACGGCAGAAAACAAAGCATGGTGGGGAAATTGGCATTGATGTTGGACTGAAGGCATTCTATTCGGACAGCCAGGGACATGCAGCAGCCAACCCTAGAATTCTGCGGCGTTTGACAGACAAGCTAAGGCGTGAGCAGAGACGCTTGTCCCATAAACTGCCTAGATCGGAAAATCGAAGGAAACAACGCATCCGTCTTGCCCGTGTTCATGAGAGAATCATAGACATCCGCAAGGATTTCCTACATAAGCAAACAACGAGGCTAGTACGCGAAAACCAAACGATAGCCGTCGAACATTTGCATATTAAGGGAATGATGAAGAACCATAGGCTGGCTAAGGGGATTTCTGACGTATCCTGGCATGAATTCTTTCGACAGCTTACTTACAAGACAGAACTGTACGGTGGCGAACTGCTGAAGGTAGATACCTTCTATCCGTCCAGTCAAACCTGCTCAACATGCGGCTATAAAAACAAAAATATCAAAAATCTTAGTATTCGCACATGGACATGTCCGCATTGCGGAAGCTGCCATGACCGCGATGTCAATGCGGCAAGGAACATCCTAAAGCATGCTTTAGAAGAAAAAGCCGACATAGCATAAATAGCATAAAGAAACGCAGTACCGTGGGGCACACGGGAATTTACGCTTAGGGAAATCGTGTAAGACGCCAATTCTTTGGAGGCGGCGCAGTGGTTGTTGAACTAAGAATCCCCCGGCTTTAGCCGTGGGAAGTGTCAAAATATCAGTATAAAAAATATTGAAAGGCTGATGGAATGCTGTAGCGTTCGGCCAGTTCTTTTTTTGTCGTCCAGATGAATCCCGTGGAATCTTCTAAAACCATGCATGTGCTGTTCTTTTCTGCCAGCACGATGCGCCAACCCTGCATCTTCCACTCGACATGGCTGAAGATATGCGTTGCCTCTGACAGACGTTCGATTTTCTTCCATGGAATACCAAGGTTTTGCAATTGACATTCGATTTCTTCGCGGGTAAGGTGTCCTTTAAAATTCGGCAGTTCCCAAAGCCCTGCGAGCAAGCCTTTTTGGGGTCTCTTCCTCAGGGCAATGGCCTTTGAAAATTCCATGCGGAGCACGGTGTACGCTTCTTTCCGTCTTGTCTTTGCCTTTTTCCGGATGGGCAGCTCTGTTTCGATGCCTTCCGCATGCGCCAGACAGAGTCGGGCAAGCGGACAATCCGCACAGTGCGGCGTACCGTGAGGGAGGCAGAGCCCTGCGCCAAGATCCATAAAGGCTTGGTTCAGTTCACCTGCCGCCTTTCCACTGGGATAATGCGGTGCGAGTGCACGTTCGATTGCGCGCCGCGTTGCGTCCTTTAAGATATCTTCACGAGATAATAGGATGCGTGAGACGACACGCAGGACATTGCCATCGACGGCAGGGCGTGGAAGTCCAAATGCAATCGAGGCGATGGCGCTTCCTGTATAGCGACCGATACCCGGCAGCACAAGGAGCTCTTCGAAAGTTTCAGGAAGGTTTGCATGATTTGTCTTTACAAGAATTTCTGCGGCGCGCTTCAGATTTCGTGCACGGCTGTAGTAGCCAAGTCCCTGCCACAGTTTCATAAGGATGTCTTCATCTGCCATTGCCAGTGCAGTGATTGTAGGAAGCGCCGAAAGAAATCGTTCGTAGTAGAGGCGTGCCGCAGAAGCTCGTGTCTGCTGCAGCATGATCTCTGAAAGCCAGATATGGTACGGATTTTCAGAGCTGCGCCAGGGAAGGTTGCGTTCTTCCGATTGTCCGCGATACCAGATGAGTAAGGGGTTTATGATTTTCCCAAGGATTTCTGTATGCGGCAGCAGCGTGTCTTTGGGGCGAGTTTTTTTCTTTGTTTTCACAGTCATCACTCAAATATCCCAATGCAGAGAATCAGGATTTGGCGTTGCGTGGTCGACTTCCTGCAAAATCCATGAAGCGTTGTCATGTGTGGCAGCAAAGGCCTTTTTTAGCGCCGCCTTGTTTTTCTCTGGAACATCCATCGCATGAAGTGCCATGTGCATATAGTCTTTGGCAACGAGTGTAACGCCGCGTTCGGCGGCAAGCTGCGCCTTGAAACGATAGCCATAGTAAAGATAACTGTTATGATGTGCGGGGATATCCTCGAATGCCTCAAGACGTTCATCGACTTCAGCTTCTGCATCCTTTGTCATATCCATCTTATGCATGAGATTCCAGCGATCTGCCCATAGCTCGCCGCGAAGAATGTATTTATATAGGAAATCTGTCGATTCGGCCAGCTCAATGGCAAGATTGATGTAGGTTAGTGCAGCGTCCATTTTGCCCATCTCGCGTTCAAGTGAACTCAGCCTCTGCATGGCAAAGGCTTTTTCTTCGACATCTTCCGAACGATTTTCATCGATCTCTTCTTCAACGACGCTTTTGAAAAGCTCAACAGCAGATTCCGTCTGATCAATGCCTTCCATCCCGAGAAAATGTGCGAGGCGCGCGCGGGCATGCCAATCATCCATGCCCCCCGCAAAGAGTCCTTCCGGTGGATGCGCAGGCGAGTTCATAACGAAGTGTACGAGTTTGTGAAACATATCTTGTGTCATATAAAACCTCCGAGCAGAAGAAATTTTATTTATAAAAAAAGAAATCTCAAGCAGGAAAATGTTATCGTGAATCCATAGGCGTGATGGAAGAAAGGGACGCTTGAGACTTCCAATTAATAGTATAGCATAGAATGCGAAGAGAAGAAAGCCCCTGCATATTAAAGTAAAATACCCTTCTGAAAAAAGTAATTGACAAAACCCATAGATTCCTGTAATATACTACAAGTCACCGCAAGATGCGGGCGCCAAAGGGAAAGAGCAAAACATCCTAGCGGAAAAGAAAA
>CAUVCH010000076.1:0-5275 GCA_963550265.1 uncultured Mitsuokella sp.
AAGGCAGCGATAAAAAATAGTGAAATTTAAGGACAAAGGGCGGGGGCAAAGGGGGCTTTCTATCGCAATTATTTATCTAACCATAGATGAACACGATGAAAAATATGCTAAGTTAAAGTTAATTTATTCACAATGTATACAAACAAGAAAAAATGCGTTAGTATAGATATCATGATAAGTATGATAATTTAGTCACAAGGGGGAGCAGCGATGGATATTCTCGTTTGTATCAAACAGGTGCCTGGCTCTAGCAAGGTTCAGGTCGATCCCGAAACGGGCGTCTTGAAGCGCGACGGCGCAGACACAAAGATGAATCCGTACGACCTTTTCGCTCTGGAGGCGGCATTCCGTCTTCGTGAGCAGTACGGCGGAAAGGTCAACGTCATCACGATGGGACCGCCGCAGGCAAAGGCAGTTCTTTACGAAGCCTTTGCCATGGGCGCGGATCAGGGAGCACTCGTCACAGACCGCAAGTTCGGCGGCGCAGATGTTCTGGCAACGAGCTACACGCTCTCGCAGGGCGTTCGTTCGTTTGGCATGCCGGATCTCATCCTCTGCGGCCTGCAGACGACGGACGGCGACACAGCGCAGGTTGGTCCTGAGATGAGCGAAGCGCTCAACATTCCCTGTGTCTGCAATGTCAGAAACATTGAAGAAGTCGTTGATGGTCACATTATCGTCGATATGGACATGCCGGAAGATATCGAACGCGTCAAGGTCTCTTTCCCGTGCCTCCTCACGGTGGAAAAGGACATCAATGAGCCGCGCCTCCCGAGCTACCTCCGCAAGGAAAAGACAAAGGATCAAAAGATCACGGAATATACGCTCAACGATATGGAAGACAAAGATCCGAATCACTACGGACTCAACGGTTCGCCGACGCAGGTTTCCCGTATCTTCCCGCCGCCGACGGACAAGAAGCATGAGACGTGGAAAGGCTCCGGTGACGTGCTTGCCGGTAAGATCCAGAAGCTCCTGCGTGAGAAGAAGTTCATCGGCTGATTAAGGGAGAGTTTAGATTATGGGAAAGCTTGTTGTCCATCAGGACAAAATTAAAGATATAAATGCTGTCATCGATGTCTGCCCCTTTGGCGCGATGGAAGATAACGGCGGCAAGCTCGAAATCAACGCGGCTTGCAAGCTGTGCAAACTTTGCACAAAGAAGTTCCCCGATGTCATGGAGTTCGTCGAGGAGAAGCAAGGAGTAGCGGTAGATAAGAGCAAGTGGAAGGGCATCACGGTCTACGTCGATCACGTCGGCGGCCGCATTCACCCGGTCACCTTCGAGCTCATCGGCAAGGCACGTGAACTCGCTGCAAAGATCAACCATCCGGTCTATGCACTTTTCATCGGCAAGGACATCGAAGACAAGGCAGAGGAGATTCTTCACTACGGCGTCGACAAGGTCTTTGTCGCTGACGATCCGGCGCTTGAATCCTTTAACATCGAGACGTATGCCAATGTCTTCTCTCGCTTTGTGAACAAAGTGCAGCCGACAGCACTTCTCGTCGGCGCAACGCCGGTTGGCCGCCAGCTCGCACCGCGTGTTGCTTCGCGCTTTAAGACGGGGCTGACGGCAGACTGCACGATCCTCGATATGCAGAAAGATACGGATCTCGTTCAGATTCGCCCGGCATTCGGCGGCAATATCATGGCGGAGATTCACACGCCGCGCACGCGTCCGCAGATGGCAACTGTCCGCTATAAGATCATGGAAGCGCCGAAGCGCCAGGCAGAAGCCACGGGCGAAATCGAAAAGCTTGAAGTGAAGCTGGAAGATCTCAAGACGAACATCGAGGTTCTCTCCGTCACGGCAAAGCCGAAAGAGACGTCCATCGAAAATGCCGATGTCCTCGTCGTTGCCGGCCGTGGCGTCAAGAAGAAGGAAGATCTCGCGCAGCTTAAAGAGCTTGCTGATCTCCTCGGCGGCGAAGTCGCCTGCACGCGTCCGCTCGTCGAAGCAGGCTGGATGGATGCAAAGCATCAGATCGGTCTTTCCGGCCGTACGGTTCGTCCGAAGCTCATCATCACCTGCGGTGTTTCCGGTGCGATCCAGTTCGTCGCCGGCATGGATCATTCGGATCTCATTTTTGCGATCAACAGCGATCCGAAGGCGTCCATCTTCAAGGTAGCAAACTACGCAGTTATCGGCGATCTCTACGAAATCGTTCCTGCGCTTATCGCACGCATCAAAGAAGGGGGCTCCATCCATGAGTGAGTACAAGAAGATCGACGCGAATGACATCGCGAAATTTGTTGAAATTACGGATAAAGAGCGCGTTCTGACAGGCAGTGACATCAATGAGGAATACACGCATGACGAGCTGAGCTCTGAAAAGGTTTCGCCGGATGTCGTCGTCCGCGTCACGAGCACGCAGGAAGTCTCTGCGCTCATGAAGTATGCGTATGAGAACAACATCGTCGTCACGCCGCGCGGTGCAGGTACAGGGCTCGTCGGTGCAGCAGTCGCCGTCGAAGGCGGACTCATGATCGACATGACGCTCATGAACAAGATTCTCGAGCTTGACGAAGACAATTTGACTTTGACGGTTGAGCCGGGCGTCCTCCTCATGGAAATCGCGGCTTACGTTGAGGAGCATGACCTTTTCTATCCGCCGGACCCGGGCGAGAAATCCGCGACAATCGGCGGCAATATCTCCACAAATGCAGGCGGCATGCGCGCTGTTAAGTACGGTGTTACGCGTGACTACGTCCGCGGTCTTGAAGTCGTCCTGCCGGACGGCAAAATTCTTCAGCTCGGCGGCAAGGTCGTCAAGAATTCCTCGGGCTACAATCTCCGCGACCTCATCATCGGTTCGGAAGGCACGCTTGCCTTTGTCACCAAGGCAATCCTCCGTCTTCTCCCGAAGCCAACGAAAGATGTCAGCCTCCTCGTTCCGTTCCCGACGCTGAAAGACGCGATTGGTACGGTGCCGGCAATCATCCGCGCGAAGGCGATTCCGACGGCTATCGAGTTCATGGAGCGCGAAGTCATCGTCGATTCTGAGGAATATCTCGGCCGTCCATTCCCCGATAAGAGCTCAGATGCGTATCTCCTCCTAAAGTTCGACGGCAGCAGCCTTCAGGAAATCGAAGGTGCATACGACAGCGTTGCAAAGGTCTGCCTCGAGCACGGCGCACTTGACCTTTTCATCGCCGATACAGAAGAACGCAGCACGCCGATCTGGAAGTCCCGCGGTGCTTTCCTCGAAGCTATCAAAGGTTCTACGACCGAGATGGACGAAGTCGACGTTGTTGTCCCACGCAGCCATGTCAACGAGTTCGTTGAGTATGTCCACGGTCTCCAGAAGGAATTGAACATCCGCATCAAGAGCTTTGGTCATGCAGGTGACGGCAACCTTCACGTCTACATCCTCCGCGATGATATGGATGACAAGAAGTGGAAGGAAATGCTGAACAAGGCGATGGAGCTCATGTACGCACATGCAAAAGAACTCGACGGGCAGGTTTCCGGCGAGCATGGCATCGGTTTGGCAAAGCATCCGTATCTCAAAGACTCCTTGGATCCTGAAGCGATCGCTCTGATGAATCGCATCAAGAAGGCTTTTGACCCGAAGAACATCCTCAATCCGCATAAGGTTTGCCAGGATTAAGGGACTTGCTGGGAAAGCGGAAAAGACCGCTTTCCCAGCAGCCTCGTGCTGTTCGATGGAAGAACTGCGTGCTGCAGACGTGTTAAGATTCAGTAATGGAGAACAAGCATGAAAGAATATCAGCCAATTAAATCCGGCAAGGTTCGTGAAATATATGAAGTCGAAGACGGACTCATCATGGTCGCGACCGACCGCATCTCTGCTTTCGATCATATCCTGAAGAACAAGATCGTGAAGAAGGGCGCTGTTCTCACGCAGATGTCAAAGTTCTGGTTCGACTTCACAAAGGACATCATCTCGAACCATATGATTACCGTTGACAACAGCGAGATGCCGGAATTCTTCCGTCAAATGGAATTCACGGGCAACAGCATGAAGTGCAAAAAGCTCCATATGATTCCTATGGAATGTATCGTTCGCGGTTACATCACGGGCAGTGGCTGGGAAAGCTATAAGAAGAACGGCACGGTCTGTGGTATCAAACTTCTCGCTGGACTCAAAGAATCGCAGAAGCTGCCCGAGCCTATCTTCACGCCGAGTACGAAGGCAGAAATCGGGGATCATGATGAAAATGTCTCCCTTGAACAGGGGGCGAAAGTCCTTGAAAAGGAATTCCCTGGTCACGGCATGGAATATGCAGAAAAGGTTCGCGACTACACGCTTGCCATCTATAAAAAGTGCGCGGATTATGCGCGCTCGAAAGGCATCATCATTGCCGATACAAAGTTTGAATTTGGTCTTGATGATGCGGGGAATATTGTTCTCGGCGACGAAGTGCTGACGCCGGATAGTTCTCGTTTTTGGCCTGTGGAAGGATATGAAGCCGGCAAGGAACAGCCGTCCTATGACAAGCAGTTTGTTCGCGACTGGCTGAAAGTGCATCCAGACAGCGATTACAAGCTCCCACAGGACGTCATAGATAAGACGATAGCAAAGTATGTTGAAGCTTATGAACGCCTGACGGGAAAGAAGTTTGATGCTTAAATCCATGCGCTTGAGCCATTTTCTATAAAGAATGGCTGTACGATTTTTGAATGTAAATCGATAGAAGAGAGTCGCCTTTACAGGCGGCTTTTTCTATAGGTTTGGCAAATTTTCTAACAAAAATCGAAAGCCGAAAGAAATGACTGAAAAAATCGAAAGATTTTTGACATTGTTGAAGGATTTTTCAATCGTACAGCGAAATCATTAAGTGAAGAAAAAGAAAGTAGCAGCGGAGCTTTATGGGAAAGCTTAGCGATACGGTATATGCCGCGGCTGCGTCTTGCCGAACTTCATCGTGATAAACATCAGGAGGGTTATATCATGTTAAAGAATATTCTTGTACCTATTGACGGATCGGAAACTGCGGATCGCGCGGTTACAGAAGCTATCCGCCTGGCGGAACCCTGCGGCGCAAAGATCAATTTCCTCTATGTAGCAAATATCAACCAGCTTGCTGTCAATGCACTTTTAAGTAATGCCGTTTTAGAAGCTGTGACCAAGGCGGGAGAGGTCGTCTTAGAGCGTGCAGCATCGATGGTGCCGTCTGGTATTGAGAAGGAATCCTTCTCTGAGACAGGCTCACCTGCCGTTGTCATCCTTGATTTTGCGAAGAGCAATGACATGGATCTCATCATCATGGGCAGCCGTGGCGTAGGTGTTGTGAAAGGTGTTCTTTT
>CAUVCH010000077.1:0-5268 GCA_963550265.1 uncultured Mitsuokella sp.
AAGCATACGCATTTCATTTACCTTGTGTTTCTTCGTTTTTGCATTAAAGGGGGCGGGCATCTCATGAGAGGCCCGCCCCCTTTTTATCTACCTGCTGTATGTGAGACTTGAGGATTAGCCATTGGCTTTCTGGAAGCTTTCCATGAAGTCACAGAGTGCCTGAACGCCCTCGTACGGCATAGCGTTGTAGATGGATGCTCGCATGCCGCCGACGCTGCGGTGTCCTTTAATGCCCGAAAGCTCATGTTCGAGTGCTTCTGCGATAAACTTTTTTTCAAGCTCTTCTGTTGGCAGACGGAAGGTGACGTTCATGAAGGAACGGCTGTCCTTATTGGCATGGCCGTTGTAGAAGCCATTCGATGCGTCAATGACGCTGTAGAGAAGGTCAGCCTTCTTCTTGTTGCGCTTTGCCATTTCCTCAAGACCGCCCTGCTTTTTGATCCAAGCTGCGATCTTGCCGACCATGTAGATGCAGAATGCCGGCGGTGTATTGTAGAGACTGTCTTTCTTAAGGAAGGTGTTATACTTGAACATCGTCGGCAGTGCATCAGGGCTCTTTTCGAGCATGGATTTCTTCGCGACGATGAGGACGACACCCGCAGGACCGAGGTTCTTTTGAACGCCTGCATAGATGAAGTCAAACTTCTTGAAGTCGATGGGACGCGAGAGCATATCCGAACTCATATCGGCGACGAGAGGCACGCCGTTCGTCTCAGGAATGTAGTGGTACTCCGTGCCATAGATCGTATTGTTATAGCAAAGGTGGACATAGGAAGCATTGGCGGGAACGTTAATCTCACTTTGCGTTGGGATATGTTTGTAGCCGCCGTCTTTTGAGGAGGCTGCGATTGTGCCGATGCCGAGATGTTCTGCCTCTTTGTACGCCTTTTCGGCAAAGCTGCCGGAAAGGACATAGGCGCCCGGATGCTCCTTTGTTGCGTAATTCATTGGAATCATCGCAAAGGCCTGGCTGGCGCCGCCTTGGCAGAAGAGAACTTCATAGTCGTCGCCGAGTCCCATGAGATCCTTGATGTCTTTCTTCGCCTGCTGATGTACGGCATCGTACTGCGGTGCGCGATGGCTGATCTCGAGAATCGACATACCGCTGTTGTTGAAGTTGAGGAATTCGGCCTGCGCTTCCTTCAAAACTTCGAGCGGGAGCGTAGCCGGACCCGGGTTGAAGTTGTAAACGCGATTTGCTTCCATAAAATAGTATACCTCCCAAGATAATAAAGAAATTAATCTCAAATATATCATTTGTATTCTACCGCGATGGGCAAGGAAAATCAAGTAAAATCCCCAAAATGTTTTTTATAGGAATACACTTGACGTTCCTATGTGGAGAATGTATAATACCTCTATATTTTTCCATGCCTATTTTTGGGTGTATTTGACTACAGGGTTCTTTTTATAAATATCTTAGTATTCTTTTTGGATCCGGCAACGAGCTGCGTTTGCGCTTTTTGCTGCGTCCAGGTTTCTATAGATAAAGGGGAGAGCGATAGTATGAAAATTCTTGCAGCAGATGGTATTTCGCCGAGAGGCATCGAACTTCTCAAGAAGAAGTATGAAGTCGACGTCAAGGATAAGCTTTCGGCAGAGGAGCTCCTTGACATCATTCCTGCATACGATGCGCTCATGGTGCGTTCTGCATCAAAGGTGACAGCGGAAGTCATCGAACGGGCGAAGAACCTCAAGATTATCGGCCGTGCAGGCGTCGGCGTTGATAACATCGACATTCCGGCGGCGACAGCAAAGGGCATCATCGTCATC
The DNA here is from genome assembly GCA_963550265.1 of uncultured Mitsuokella sp. Lineage (GTDB taxonomy): Bacteria > Bacillota > Negativicutes > Selenomonadales > Selenomonadaceae > AWVT01. The sequence continues at coordinate 1,774 of CAUVCH010000077.1, forward strand.
AACTCTCCAGGCGGCAATACGATTGCTGCAACAGAGCACACGATGGCGATGATGCTCGCACTCGCACGCAACATTCCGATTGCAAACGAGACCATGCAAAAGGGCGAGTGGAACCGCAAGAAATATGTCGGCGTTGAGCTGCGCGGAAAGACGCTCGGCGTCATTGGCATGGGGCGCATCGGTTCAGGCGTTGCCAAGCGTGCGATGGCGTTTGACATGAACGTCATTGCTTACGACCCCTATATCAACGAGGAACGCGCAAAAGCACTCGGCGTTACGGTGGGCAGTTTTGACGACGTTATTGAGAAGTCAGACTTCATCACGGTGCATATGCCGCTGACGAAAGACACAAGAGGCATGATCGGCACGGCCGAGATGAAGCGTATGAAGAAAGGCGTCCGTCTCGTCAACTGTGCGCGCGGCGGCATTATCGTCGAGGAAGATCTTGCGCAGGCAGTTAAGGACGGCATTGTGAGAGGCGCGGCCATTGATGTCTTCACGAGCGAGCCGGTCGATGCCAATCATCCGCTCGTCGGCGTTCCGGGCATTATTCTGACCCCTCACCTCGGTGCATCAACGGTTGAAGCGCAGATCGGCGTCTCTGTCGATGTGGCAGAGGGGATCGAAGCAGCGCTTTCCGGCGAGCCCGTCATGACGGCGGTCAACATGGCGCCCGTTTCACGCGAAGTCATGCGCGTCATCAGTCCGTACTTCTCCCTTGCTGAGCGTCTCGGCGGCACGGCGCAGGGGCTTGCTGCAGGGCCGATTTCTGAAGTCGAAGTCACCTATCAGGGTGAGATCACGGGCGTCAACACGAGGCTTCTGACGACCGCAGTCCTCAAGGGCATTTTGAACCCTGTCATGGAAAATGAAGTTAATTATGTCAATGCACCGAGCCTTGCCAAAGAGCGCGGTATCGAGGTTTCGGAGCGCAAGGTAGAAGAATCCAAGGGCTTTGAGAGCCTGCTTTCCGTTCGCGTCGTGGCTGGCGGCAAAGAGCTCACTGTCGCAGGTACGCTCTTTGGACAGGAAGCGCGCATCGTCCGCATCAACAAGTTCCGCGTCGATGTCGACCCGCACGCACGCATTCTTGTTTGCCCACATATCAATCGCCCGGGTGTCATTGGCAAGGTCGGCACGATTCTCGGCTTAAAGGACATCAACATCTCTGGTATGGAAGTTGGAAAGACGGACATCGAAGGTACGAATCTCATGGTACTTACCGTTGATCATGACATTCCAGCGGATGTCTTAAGCGAGGTCAAGAACGTCGACGGCATTCGAGATGCAAAGCTGATTGACTTTGAAAACGTCTAAGATGAAGAAGCAATTCTGTAACATAGGATAAGTTAGCAAAAGCTCCTTTGGTCTCTGCTATGGCAGACAAGGGAGCTTTTCTATTTCACCGTTTGTTTGTCAGTATACGAAAAAATTTTGAAAACTATAGCAATCACCAGATAGTTGTGGTATTCTTAAATTGTTGGTTATTATAGGAAGCAGCGCGGATGGCAATGCTAAAACAAATCACAAAAAGAAGCGCTGCTGGGAAGGTTGTGTTATAAAGGTCATGAACGAATCGAAAATGAATAAGGGGCTGAAGAACAGGCATCTGCAGTTGATCTCCCTAGGCGGAGTCATTGGCAGCGGCTACTTCCTCGGCACGGGGTACGTCCTTGAAAAAGCAGGCCCGGCTTCCATCCTCGCCTACCTCTTAGGCGGGATCATCGTGCTTGCCGTCATGCTCTGCCTGGCGGAGCTTGCGGTGGAAAAGCCTGTTTCCGGATCTTTCGTCACCTATGCGAAGGAGCATATTTCTCCCACATGGGCCTGTGGCGTTGGCTGGGCGTACTGGGTTACATGGGTCAGTTACGTCCCTTCTGAGATGATAGCCGCAGGCATCATCATGAACAACTTTGTACCCGAAATCAGTCAGCTTTGGTGGGCGGTATTCTTCGGTCTGCTCGTCACGGTGCTGAACCTTTTTCATGTCGATAAGTTCGGTGAGAGCGAGTTTTGGCTTAGTCTTATCAAGATTGTGGCTCTCTTGGCCTTTTCCATCGTGGCAGGTCTTATCTGCCTCGGCGTCATCGGGGATCAAGGCTTTATCGGCGCGAGCGTTCTCATGGGCAGCGGCGGCTTTATGCCAAATGGCTATGGAGCAGTCTTCCTGACGATGGTCATCATTCTCGTCAATTTTCAGGGAACAGAGATCATCGGGCTGGCTGCGGGCGAGTGCAAGAATCCAGAGAAGAGCATTCCGATTGCCGTTCGGAATGTCTCCTGGCGCATCATTGCGCTTTATATCATTCCAATTTCACTCCTCATCTCTATCCTTCCGTGGGATAAGGCGTCTTTAGAAGAGAGCGTCTTTGCCGTGGCGATGGCAGAGTATGGATTGACGAACTTTGCAGCGATCTTCGCCTTTGTCATCTTGACGGCGGCACTTTCTTGCTCGAACTCCGGACTCTATGGCGCGGCGCGCTCGCTCCATGCGCTGGCAAAGATGGGCATGGCGCCGAAGACGCTGACCTTTATCAACAAGAACGGCATGCCGTCGCATTCCATCATGATTTCCATCTGTGCCTGCTGGGCGGTTATTCTCTTTTACGCGCTCGACCCGAACAGCACGATCTATACACATCTCCTTGCGGTTTCCGGTTTTACCGGTGCAATCGCTTGGATCTCCATCTGTTGGAGCCAGTACCGCAGCCGCAAGAAGATGATCGCTGCCGGTACAGAGAGCCGTCTTCGCTATAAGACCCCGCTTTTTCCATATGTTACGCTTTTCGGCATCTGGGCGCAGGTCCTTTGTCTCGTCGTGATGTTCTTCACACCAGATCTGCGGCAAGCGCTTTACGCGGGCATCCCGATGATGATCCTTCCGATGATATGGTATCGCTTCCATGCGTTAACGCATAACTTTGCAAAGGTGCGGGCTTAATTTTGCGAACAGCGGACTGCCTAGGGCATTGCCTTTGGCAGTCTGTTGACTAAGGGAATATAAATTTATATAGAGAGGGTTGATTTACATGGCAAACATTCTTCGAAATATTCCCATTGCCGAGGTTCTTTCCCTTAGCGATACCGTTACTTATGCGGAAGGGCAAGTCGTCAGCAAGACGCTTGTTCAAAACGAGGGTGTCGGTATCACGCTGTTTGCCTTTGCCAAAGGGGAGGGCATCAGCACACATGAATCGAAAGGCGATGCGCTGGTTGTTGTACTGGATGGTAAGGGGCGTCTTACGATTGACGGCAAGGATTATGAACTTGCCAAAGGTGATAGTATTGTCATGCCTGCCAATCATCCACATGCTGTCTATGGAATAGAAGCATTTAAGATGCTGCTGGTTGTCACCTTTCCAGAAAGGTGATACCTTTTTATGGGTGTGCTTGACAAAAAAGATTGGTACCGATATAATTATTTGCGTAATTCATGCGCTTGGCCCGGTAGTTTAGATGGTTAGAATGCCGCCCTGTCACGGCGGAGGTCAGGGG
>CAUVCH010000078.1:0-5227 GCA_963550265.1 uncultured Mitsuokella sp.
CGAGCCGTCCGAGCTGTCGAGGTTACCATAGAAGATGAAATCCTCATCCTTGCGAACTTTACCGTTTGAGCCGAGCAAGAATGCCGATGCGTCGAGATCAAAGTCCGCGCCGCCGTCGTACTGGTTCACATCCCAGCCGAGGCCAATCAGCGCCATTTTTGTGTTCTTGTCGAGGCTGACGCGCTGTCCCTTGGATAAATTGACTGCCATTTCTTGTTCCTCCGTTTCTTATTGCAGTAAATATTTTTTTGACATTTCCTGAAGACCGCTGTCCTTCGAGCCCTGCCCGATGGCACTGATTTTCCATTCGCCCTTGTACCGGTAGATTTCGCAGAGCGTCATCGCCGTCATGCCGTCGTAGCTGTCCGTTAGGCTGTAGCGGCAAAACTCCTTGCCGGTGTCATCTACAATGCGGATGTAGGCATTTTCGATCATGCCAAAATGCTGCTTGCGCTCATGCGCTTTGTAGATGTTGACGACAAACACGAGCTTGTTGTACTGCGCGGGGATTTTAGCAAGATCAGCGATAATCTGCTCGTCATCTCCGTCGCCCTCGCCCGTCAGATTGTCGCCGCAGTGGCGCACCGCGCCCGATTCGTGCTCGAGATTGCCGAAATAGACGACATCGTCAATATCCATCAGATGCCCGTCCTGCAGTAGGAATACCGAGGCATCGCAATCGACATCTTCTCCGCCGCCGCCAAAGAGCGAGCCGAAAATTCCCTTGCCGCCTTTTTTCACGGGATCCCAGCCAAGCCCGACCATGACGCGCGAAAGCGCTATGCCGTTTTCCTTCTTGAGGCTGACCTTCTGTCCCTTGATCAAATTGACTGCCATATTGTCTCATCTCCATGCAGTTGCGCCGCAGCGCATTCGTTTTGTTATTTCTGTTTTGCTATTTCTTTGGAAGCATCGATTGAATCCACAACTGGAATCCCTCGGGGTTGCGCGTTTGGACCAGCACTGTGCCAGGTCCCTTAAAGCGGCAGACGAGGCACTCGCCGGAGGTAAAGCTCGAAATCCAGCCGTTCGATGCCTTCTCGATGGAATAATCCATGTAGTCCGGCCACGCGACGAGGTGTCCGTTGTCGATGATGACCTCTTCGCCGCGTTCGAGGTTGATGGGATGAATGACGCCATAACTGCTGACAAACGTTGTGCCGCGTCCCGTGAGCTTGATGAGGAAGAACCCTTCGCGCGAGAAGAGTCCCTGCGCGATGCCCTGCACCTTCGTCTCGACTTCGATACCTTCCGTCGCGGCAAGGAAGCCGCCCTTCTGCACGACCAGTCCGTAGCTGCCATCGAGATCAACGTCCATGATGCCGCCGGGGAGCGCATGCCCAAAGAGCACTGTTCCAGGTCCGCGGTTCGCGACCATGTGCTGCAGGAAGAAGCTTTCGCCCGTGACCGCACGCCGGATGAATCCGCCCAATATGCCGCCTTCCATTTTACCCTCGACATCGACCGTCGCAGACATCGAAATCATCGCGTCCGACTCTGCCTTAATCCTCTCCCTGTGCGCAAGCTGGCAGGAGACGACGGGGAATGCCTCGGGGTATAAGATTTCGTACTGCATAGGCTTATAGGTTCACGCCGAAGTTGTGTCCGAGCGCGGCAAGCCCACCGCTGAAGCCGCTGCCGATCGCGTTGAACTTCCACTCTGTGCCATGGCGGTAGAGCTCGCCGACGATGACTGCCGTCTCAATGGAGAAGTCCTCGCCGAGATCATAGCGGATGAGCTCTTGATTCTTCGCCGCATCCACGACGCGAATGAAGGCATTCGAGACTTGCCCGAAGTTCTGCTTGCGCGCCTCGGCGTCGTAAATCGTTACCGTAAAGGCGATCTTTTCAATTTCTGTAGGTACCTTCGCGAGATCGACCTTTACCTGCTCGTCGTCGCCTTCGCCCTCACCTGTCAAGTTGTCGCCGAGGTGCTCGACGCTGCCGGAAGCGTGCTTCAGATTGTTGAAAAATACGAAGTCCGCATCGCTTGTGACCCTGCCGTTTGCGCCCAAGAGGAACGCTGCTGCGTCTAGGTCGAAATCAGCGCCGCCGTCGTACTTATTCGTGTCCCAGCCGAGGCCTACGAGAAGTTTCGAGAGCCCAGGGTTGCCTTTCGTGAGGTCGACCTTCTGTCCTTTTTTCAAGCTGACTGCCATGATAATCTTTCCTTTCTTTTTAACCACAACGACTTATTTTCATCATGGGGAAGTCCCCAATGACAAACCACACAGTTATGCGATGCGCGCACGGCTCAGTCCTTGCTGCCTGCGACGAGCCGTATTCGTTCATGCGTATGACGATCTCGGGTGAGCCAGGGCAACGCATGGTGATGACGCCGGCAGTTTCCCGCCAATTTGCCGCGCCGCCCATCCTTCAGCTCAAAGAGGCAGCCGAGGTCGAGATCAATGCCGCCGTGTCAATCGTCATGCCGGCAGGTGCCTGCCAGCCGACCGCGACGACTAGATCGCGAAGCCCCTGTCGCCCTTTCGTCAAATCTGCCCTCTGTCCCTTTTGCATCTCTGCCATGATTTAATGCCCCCCTCCGTAACGAGCTTTCGCATGAGGTCAACGGGAATGATCGTGACGGCGAGCGCGAGTAGGAAGATCCACTCCGCCCCCGTCAGGCCGTAGCAGCGCAGCACGTCGCCGCCTAGGTACGTCATGATGATCTGCACGACGACGATCAGCACCATGATATTCAAAAAGCCCTTATTGCCTCCGATGTTGTCGAATAGATTCATGCGGTCCGTCCGCGCGTTAAACGCATTGAAGACGGCGATGAATACAAAGAATGTGAAGTAGCCCGTCAGCAGGTAGTGATTGTCTAGAGCGGCGCGGAAGTGTTCGTGGACAAAAGGCGTGAGCAGGAAGAAGAGGCTTAGGACGAATGTCCAAAGTGAGCCGACGCCGATCGCTGATGCCATCTTGTCGCTGATGATGTTCTCATCGCGCCGCTTCGGCGGCTCGTCCATGTAGCGGCTAAGTGCCGGCTCCCCGCCAAAGGCGAGTGCAGCGAGCGTGTCCATGATGAGGTTGATCCAGAGGAACTGCGTGATGGAAAGCGGGTTTTCCATGCCGAGCAGCGGCATGACGAACGAGATGCAGACTGCGCTCACATTGATCGTCAGCTGGAATACGATGAACTTCCGAATGCTCGTGAAAATTGTGCGGCCGTACAAGATGGCGCGCGCAATCGAGTGGAAATTATCGTCTAGGATAACGATCTCGCTCGACTCCTTTGCGACCTCTGTTCCGCCGCCCATCGCAAAGCCGACGTCGGCGCGCTTCAGCGCGGGCGAGTCGTTCACGCCGTCGCCCGTCATGCCGACGACAAGATTCTTCTCCTGTGCGAGGCGCACGAGACGGCTCTTGTCCGATGGGAGCGCGCGTGCAACGACTCGCAGGGCGGGGAGCTTTTCCTTCAGATCCTCGTCTGTGAGCGCACCGAGCTCTGACGACGTCAGCACGAGATCCGAATCGCTCGTCAAAAGCCCCGCCTCGCGAGCAATCGCTGTCGCTGTGTCCTGTCGGTCGCCCGTAATCATGACGACCTGTACGCCCGCATTGTGCACCGCCGCAATCGCCTCGATGGATTCGGGACGCACCTCGTCGCGTATGCCAATCGCGCCGACGAGAGTCATGCCGCTCTCAGGCAGCGTGCCGTCACCTAGATCCCCTTCATACGTTGCCAGCGCGAGCACGCGGATCGCGCGCTCGGCGAGTGCATCGAGCTCTGCGTTAACCATCTGCACTTGCAGAGGAGCCTTAGCGCCAGCCTCGTCGTAGTATGAGCTGCAGCGCTTTAGGATGTTCTCGGGCGCGCCCTTGACGAGCACGCACGTATGCGTGCCTTTGACTGCGGCAAGTGAGTATTTGTTCTTAGAGTTAAAAGGGAGCGTTGCGACGACCTCGACTGCTTCCTCGCAGCTCTCCTTACCTACAAAACTGAAAATGGCGCGCTCTGTCGCATTTCCGCCGACGGGAATGCCGTCACTTAAAACCGCACTTGTGTTGTAGCGAATGCTGAGATTGATGAGCTGCTGGAGCTTTGGCGCAATTTCGGCAAAGGATTTTTTCTGTGCCCCTGTCCCATCGACGAACGTGACGGCTTCGAGCTGTCCCTTCGTGATCGTGCCCGTCTTGTCGCTGAATAGGATGTTTAAACTGCCTGCCGTCTCAATTCCGGAAATCTCACGCACGAGGACGTTGTCTTTGAGCATCTTGCCCATGTTCTGCGCCGAGACAATGGCAATCATCAGCGGCAGGCCTTCGGGAACGGCGACGACGATGATGATGACCGCTAGCATGACCGCATCGACGAGGCTTAAAAGCAGTGCCATCGGATTCGAGCAGTAGGCAAGAATCTGTGCCATGTCGTATCCGTTCTGCATCACGACGCGCTGGAACATGAACGCGACTGCAATTGCGACGCCGCCGATGTAGCCGAACATACTGATCTGCTCTGCTAGCTTCGTCAGCTTGAGTTTGAGCGGCGTGTCGCGCTCCTCCGACTGCTGCAGTTCGCCCGCAATCTTGCCATAGACCGTCTTGTCTCCAACTGTCGTCGCTTCTATGACCGCGTTGCCGTCACAGACGACTGAGCCGCGAAATACTTTACTCGGATGCAGAAAATCGAGACTCTTTGCTGTCTCATCCTTTTTCCCTGTCATAGGACGTTTGCCCGCTTCTTTTGCCTCGCCGTTGAGGACAGACTGATCTACGTGGATCGTTCCGTGCAAAATGACGCCATCGACCGGCACTTTGTCTCCTGTCTGCAAGAGGATGAGATCGCCCTGCACGAGGTCGTCGATTCCAATTTCCTTCAGACTTCCTTCCCGATATACCTTACAGTGAATGAGAGATGCCTCTTCCTGCAGTTTCTGGAATGCATTCTCGTTCCTGTACTCCGAATATGTGGAGACAAACGTCGCGAGCAAGACGGCGAGCGCAATGCCGACCGGCTCGAACCATGCCGCCTGCCCTAAAAATGCAAAGACGACATTGAGCGCGAGCGCAACGCAGAGAATCTTGATGATGGGGTCGTCAAAGTTTCCCTTCAGCTTATCCCAAAAACTCTCGGCATTGTGCTCGGTAATCTGGTTCGAGCCATATTTCTCACGTGACTCCCTCACTTGGGCTTCTGTCAGACCGTGAAATTCCATTTGTCAGACTCCTCTAAGTTATTTTCCCGTCAATACCCTGATTTATTACCGAAGGTAAGGTC
>CAUVCH010000079.1:0-5206 GCA_963550265.1 uncultured Mitsuokella sp.
TTTCGCTCTCGCAAGCGACTTGGTTAGTATATCGTGTCCTGCGCCTTTTGTCAAGGGCTTTTTCTTTTCCACTAGGATGTTTTGCTCTTTCCGCTTAGCGCCCGCATCTTGCGGCGACTTGTAGTATGTTACAGGAATCCGATGGTTTTGTCAACTGCTTTTTTGCGATTATTATACTTTTTATTCTCATACCTTCCAATTTTATTTTAGCAAGTACGTGTATACCAAAATCGCAATGACGCCCGGCACTCCAAAAAAACCTGTGATCAGTGCACTCAAGAATGTAATTTCTACCTTTGAAGCAAAGAGCTTCACAAACCAGAGAGCTACGACACCTACGATACTATTCGTGATAAGCTGCCAAAGGAAATGCATCGACATCGGTAGGATTTTACCAAACATACAGAGAACGACAAAACCAATGGCAAACGCAGCAACGAGCTTCAATGACTATCTCCTTCCGCCTGATACATGATTTTGTGCATCATGCATAAAATCATCCAATTTCTCTACGATTTTCCATGGCCTTTGCCAAGGTAACTTCATCGGCATATTCGAGATCCCCGCCGATAGACAGCCCCTGCGCAAGACGCGTAACTTTAATATCCATCGGCTTTAGGAGTTTTGCAACGTACATTGCCGTCGCTTCCCCTTCGACATTCGGATTTGTTGCCATGATGACCTCTTTCACCCGCTCGTCTTCAAGCCGTCGAAGAAGTTCTTTCAGGCGAATGCCGTCAGGACCGATGCCTTCCATCGGAGACAGTGCCCCGTGAAGGACGTGATAGACGCCTTTATAATCACGCATACGTTCCATTGCCGCAACGTCCTGTGGCTGTTCGACAACGCAGATGATACTGTGATCGCGTGAAGTCGATGAACAAACAGCGCATGGATCGCAGTCTGTTAAATTCTGACAGACACTGCAAAAGCCGATTTTCTCCTTTGCATCGATAATGGCGCCTGCAAGTGCCTTCGCGTCCTGTGCGTTCATCTCAAGGACGTGATAAGCGAGGCGCACTGCCGTCTTAGCTCCAATGCCAGGCAGTGCGCGAAAGTGCTCGATCAATTTTTGCAGCGGCGCTATCGTCGCCATCAGAAAAGTCCCGGCGGAAGACCGAGTCCCCCGGTAAGTTTTCCCATCTCACTCGTCATCATATCGTCAACTTTCTTCGTCGCTTCATTAAAGGCGGCAGAGAGAAGATCCTGGAGCATTTCGACATCTTCCGGATCTACCGCCGCAGGGTCGATCGTGAGTGCCTGCACCTGCTTTTCGCCATTCATGGTGATCTTGACCGCGCCGCCGCCCGTTGTGACATCTACCGTGCGCGCCTTAAGATCCTCCTGCATCTTCTTCATTTCGCTCTGCATCTTCTGAACTTTTTTCATCATAGCATTCATATTGCCCATGTTTCCCATTCCGCCAAACATTTCAGCTTCTCCTTTATGGCATAACACTTCTATATATCTCTTTGTATAGCGTATCAAATTCATTCGTATCCGTCAAGCGACGATGAAGCTTCTGGAGGCACATCCGCATCGCCATGTTCAGGCAGAGACTCTTCTGCTATCGGCTCTATCCTGCCGCCTAAAAGCGCGGCCGCAGATTTCAGCCTTTCTCGCTCGCCCTTAGGGAGCGCATCGATGTCAAACGAGGTCTCTACCGGCGCCTGATCGGGCGGTGGGACATCTGCGTAAGGATCTTCCGCGGGTACTGTATTTTCGCTTTCTGCTTTAGACTTGGGTAAGAATCTGCTGTCGTCTTTATCGTAAACTTTTTCAAGGCGAAGATCGAGCCCTGTCTTTTCCTTCAGCATTTGTTCGATCCAATCCTTGCGCGCGCCTTTGACGATATCGGCAAGAAACTCCGTAGAAAAGCGAATGCGAAAGCGTTTCCTAGACATATCGAAAAAAGATGCGCCATAGAGACATGAGCCGAAGATCGGATCCTTTCCGGCGAGAGCTGCCTTCTTGATCTCCTCAAAGACCGCTGCACCGTCGATGCCGACATCCTCGCTTTCGGGAACAGTCTCCTGTATGGATACGCTCGTTTTTTCAAGTCTTTTAACGATGGATGGCGTGCACTCCTTCCTTTTTCCACCTGAAGCAGGCGAAAGAAACGCCGGCGTTTTACTGTCAGATGGCGACGGACGCATCGCCGCTTTGCTGTTCACGCGTTCCTCCAGCTCTGCAAATTTCGCTTCCAAGGCAGCAAGGCGCGCGGTATCTGCCGAAGGCGCTTCCACAGGTTTTGAAGACACCGGCGCTTCCATCTCCGCCGCACCTGCCGTATCCCGCATGCAGGACAGGAGCGCGACTTCCACAGCAACTCTCGGCTGCAGCGACCAGCGAAGTTCATTCTGTGCTTCGCCTAGGCGCTCAATGAGCATCATGATCTGCTCGTCCGAAAAAAAATGCGACTGCATATCCAAAACAGTTTCGGATTCTGCATAGAGATCCATGCCTTCCACCGTCCCTGCCGCACGGTAAATCATCAGACTTCGGAGGTGTAAGGTGAGCTCAATGAGAATTTGCGCGAGATCCTTCCCCTGTGCTAGAAGCTGTGCAAGACTTTCTAACATCTTCTGCGCATTCTTCTCAGCCATGTCCTTCGTCATGTCATAGATCCAATCGTGACCGACGAGCCCGAGAATCTTTCGAACGTTTTCCGCTTCGACCTTGCCCCTCGAAAGTGCGGCGCACTGGTCGAGGAGAGATAGAGCATCGCGCATGCCGCCGTCTGCCTGCACGGCGATAAGGCGAAGTGCATCCTCAGCCGCATCGATGTTCGATTTCTCAGCGACATAAGCAAGGCGATCTTCCATTTCCCTTGCCGTGATGCGGTGAAAGTCAAACCTCTGACAGCGCGACTGAATCGTTGCAGGAACCTTATGCGCTTCTGTCGTCGCTAGGATAAAGACGATGTTTTCCGGCGGCTCCTCCAATGTCTTCAGGAGTGCATTAAATGCCTCCATCGTCAGCATATGCACTTCATCGATGATGTAGACGCGATAGCGGATACCGCTTGACGCATAGCGAACGCTGTCTCGTAATTCGCGAATCTCGTCGATGCCGCGGTTCGATGCCGCGTCAATTTCATAGACATCGGGCGAGTTTCCCTCACGGATGGCACGGCAGGCAGCACACACGCCGCAGGGCTCGGGAGTCGGCCCATTCTCACAGTTGATTGCCTTTGCAAAGATCTTCGCCGTACTCGTCTTGCCTGTGCCGCGCGGGCCGGAAAAGAGATAAGCATGACCGATGCGTCCCGCCGTAATCGCATTCGAAAGCGTCTTGCTGATGTGTTCCTGCCCCACGAGTTCACGAAAGACCTGTGGCCGCCATTTCCGATAAAGCGCAATATATGCCATAACCTTTCCTCCCTGCTCTTCTAGGAACGGATGCAGAGCTTGTACATCTGAAATAAAAAAGCAGCCTTTCGGCTGCGACCTGTCGGAACTCCAAGCTAGGTTCCCTTCCTTTTTCACGTCGAACCGCAGCCCCCAGGCGCCCTTGCGGCACATGGCACGATTCCCTTAACGCTGCTTCCTTCCGGACCTGACGTGGTTCAGGAGGCACCATTGCGCAAGACCCAAACGCTGCAGCCCGACCTGAAAAAGGATAAAAATGGCGGAGAGTGAGAGATTCGAACTCTCGGTACAGTATCACCGTACACACGCTTTCCAGGCGTGCTCCTTCAACCACTCGGACAACTCTCCACATGCTCTACTAAAAGATGCTATTTTGTTTTGCATTGCCCGCACTGCCAAGTGGCAAAGTCGCTTGCAACGAAAGCTATTTTACTACAAACGAAGTATTCTTGTCAATTCTTTTCTAAAAAGATTTTCACGGACTGCGTAAAAATACAGGAAATAGGCAGGATATGCACATATCTTCTATGCCCGACGAATAATCGCACGGACGCTTTTCTCAAACTTTGGACGCGGAAGCATGACCATATGCCCGCAGCCCAGACATTTTAATCGGAAATCCATCCCGACGCGCAAAATCTCCCATGCATCTGTTCCGCAGGGATGCGCCTTCTTCATCCGAACGACATCTCCCACCGCATATATTTGCTTTTCCATCACGTTTAGCACTCCTTATACTTTCTCTAACTTAGATTGACATGCAGCTTTATTTTTTTATTGTATCATCAAATGGCAAATCTATCTGCCTTCTGCTTCCTACATAATTTATCTAGATAATGTACAATGCATACAAAAAGAAAGTCTCTTGGTTCTGTCTTCCTATCGAGACAATACACAAAAGAGACTTTCTCTGAAAGCACAGCAGGCTATCTAACAAGATTTAGTTTGATTCATCCACCAGCGCATAGAGGTAGTCATGTCCGCCATAAAATGGCATATGATAGGCGATGTAGAATGCCATCTCACCGGTAGGCTCAACGATTCCTGACTGCGCAAAGGATCCATTATGTGGGATATAGTTCCACGTTCCATCGCGTAAAACGTACATTGACCTTGTATTCCAATTGTACAGGAAATAATTTGTCTCAACCTCAGAAGGATTTACGTTTCCCCTATCTGCATCAGGTACCCACACAAGATTGACCGCAATCCTATAGGTTGGCGGGGCATACTGCTGCACCACGAGAGAGCTTTTATCCACATACCAACCTGTTCCCATATGTCCATCACTCAAGATGAAGTTTCGATCCCCATTTAAATAATTGGGATAATTGGCATGGGCAAAGGGCGACTGAAAAATAAAAAAACATGCCAGCATAAAGATGACTGATAAAATCCGTTTCATAAAAATTATCTCCCTTCTTTAATACTTTGAATTACCATCGTTTCATTTAAGAAGCAGCCACCCCAAACAGCTATGTAACGATCCAGCTGCTAAAATCACACGTTGAAGCGGAAGTTCACGACATCACCGTCCTGCATGACATAGTCCTTGCCTTCGACGCGTACCTGTCCCTTTTCGCGTGCAGCAGCGACGGAACCAGTGGCCACCAAGTCATCGTAGCCTACGATTTCAGCGCGAATAAAGCCGCGTTCAAAGTCAGTGTGAATTTTTCCGGCGGCTTTCGGCGCGACCGTCCCCTTTGTAATCGTCCATGCGCGGCACTCATCCGGACCGGCGGTGAGGAAAGTCTGAAGACCTAGGAGATCGAAGGCCGCCTTAATGAGGCGATCCAGACCGCTTTCTTCTTCGCCGAGATCTTCAAGGAAAGCTT
>CAUVCH010000080.1:0-5150 GCA_963550265.1 uncultured Mitsuokella sp.
CCTTCGTCGTTCCTTTTAAACAACTGCTGGCATCGCTTTCTAAGAAAAAATTCCCCGTGCAAAAATACCATTGGGAACATAAAGCAAAGAATGAGGGGCTTATGTCGGCCAGCCAGGTGCAGTATGTTGCTAAAGGCGCGGACTACATGCGTCTTGGCTATGCATACACAGGCTCGATGAATGTTCTCATGACGATGCTTCGCTACGATTACTTCTGGACGAAGATTCGTGTACAAGGTGGCGCGTACGGCGCATTTACGAACTTTACCAATACGGGCTTTATGTATTTCGGATCGTACCGTGACCCGCATCTGAAAGAGACTCTGGATGTTTTTGATCGTACCGCAGAATATGTGAAGAATTTCGATGCATCCGACCGCGAGATGGATAAGTTTATCATTGGCACTATGAGTACGGTGGATGCACCGCTCACGCCGAAGATGAAGGGAGAACTCGCCGCAAGCTGTTATCTGCGCGGCTTTACGAAAGCGGATCGGCAGAAGGCGCGCGATGAGATACTGAACACAAGGCAGCAGGATATTCGTAACCTCGCACCGATGATCGATGCCTGCATGAAAGAAAATATCTTATGTGTCTTTGGTGGGGAAGAAGCGATTCGCGGCGCAAAAGATGTCTTCGGTGAGATAAAGAATGCTTTGTAAAGTGCTACTTCCCTTGATACTTTGTGATATTCGCTTTTTAGAGAAAGGCGAATTCGCGTAAGTTCATGATTATTATTGAACGAAAAGGAGCGAGCAGTTATAATGAAAAAAATATGTTGCCTCGTCCTTCTACTGTCGGTTTTTGCCTTTGGCAGTTGTTTTGCTGCAGAAAATACCGAGGGAGGCAGCGCAGAGGCAGTTGCCGTCAAGACGGCGGCACATGCCGAAGATCGGCAGGCAGTAAGTGCTACTGATACAAGTGTGAAAACAGATGTGAATAAAGGAGAAAAGAAAATGGTCAAACATATTGCCGTATTTGAAACGACGATGGGAAATTTCAAAATTGAGCTTCTCGACGACAAGACGCCAATTACGGTCAAGAATTTCATCGACCTTTCGAAAAAGGGATTTTACGACGGCGTCATCTTCCATCGCGTCATTGACGGCTTTATGATTCAGGGCGGTGATCCCGATGGCACGGGGATGGGTGGTCCTGGCTACACCATTGAAGATGAATTTCCAAAAGATCTGACCTTTACGGGCGAAGGTATTCTTGCCATGGCAAATACAGGTATGCCGCATACGGGCGGCAGCCAGTTCTTCATCACGTTGGCTGCGACGCCGCATCTTAACTACCATCATACGATTTTTGGCAAGGTCATCGAGGGCATGGACGTCGTTCGTTCTATCGGTCATGTCGATACAGATTTCAATGACCGTCCAATAAAAGGTGTCGTCATTAAACATATCGAGATCAAAGAAGCGGAATAATGCCTGCTTTTGCCTATATTGTCGAGTGCGTGGACGGCACGTATTATACCGGCTGGACGAATGACCTCGAAAAACGCATGAAGGCGCACAACAGTGGACGCGGTGCAAAGTATACGCGTGCGCGACTCCCTGTGCGCTTGGCGTACGTTGAAGCTTTTGAGGGTAAACGCGAAGCAATGCGCCGTGAAGCTGGCATTAAGAAACTGAAGCACAAGGCAAAACAAATGCTCATTGAAAAGAGTATGGAAGTGGGCAATGAATCCTATCGAGCCATATCACTGGGAACTGTTAAAGGAGTTAATAAGATGGATGACGACAAAAAGGTCATGCTGACCGAAGAGGGATATAATAAACTGGTCGAGAAACTCAACTACTTGAAGAGCGTGCGCCGCATCGAGATTGCAGGGCGCTTGAAGGCAGCCATCGCCTTGGGCGATCTCTCTGAAAACTCCGAGTATGACGATGCGAAAAATGAGCAGGCATTTCTCGAAGGAGAGATTTTGGACCTGGAAGCAAAGATTCGCAACTCGCATATTATTCAGGCGGGCGGCAGCGACATTGTGCAGATGGGCAGTAAAGTCAAGGTTAAAGATGTGGAGTTTGATGAGGAAGAGACCTTTATGCTCGTCGGTTCGACAGAAGCGGATCCGGATGAAGGGAAAATATCGAACGAGTCCCCACTTGGACAGGCACTGCTTGGGCAAAAGACAGGAAGTAAAGTCACAGTCAAGGCACCAGCAGGCAATATCATTTACGAGATTATGGAAATTCTCGCGTAAGTCGCTTACCTTTGCAGCGGCATTGTTTTGCGCAAAACGCATTGAAAGCAAACGTGTAAAAATAAAAGAATGATGGGAGTTTTTATCAACATGGCAAATGAGAAGAAGGGGCAGGAAAGTTCACAGCAGGACAAAAATGAAATGATTCGCGTCCGCCATGAAAAGCTGGAAACATTCCGCAGGCGCGGCGTCCATCCGTTTGGTCATCGCTTTGAAGTAACGGACTATGCTGTTCCTGTGAAGGAAGCGTACGATCATCTCGCCGAAGATGCGGAAGGCGGCGAGGTCAAGATAGCCGGCCGCCTCATGGCAATTCGTGGGCATGGCAAGGCGAGTTTTGCAACGCTTCGCGATACGACGGGCGACATTCAAATTTACTTTAAGCTCGACGTACTCGGTGAAGAAAAGTATAAGGAAGAGTTTAGAAAGCTCGACATCGGTGATATCATCGGCATCCACGGTACGATCTTTAAGACGCGCCGCGGTGAGATCACCGTCCGCGTCGATTATTTTGACCTGCTCTCAAAGGCTCTTCGCCCTCTGCCGGAGAAATTTCACGGTCTACAGGATGTCGATATGCGCTATCGTCAGCGCTATCTTGACCTAATCATGAGTCCGGAGGTTCGTGATACCTTCCGTAAGCGCACAAAGATCATCCAGACGGTTCGCAGTTATCTGGACGGCCGCGGTTACCTCGAGGTAGAGACGCCAGTTCTTGCACCGCTCGCAGGTGGCGCGGCGGCGCGGCCTTTCGTCACGCATCACAATGCACTTGACATTGATTTATATCTTCGCATTGCGACGGAGCTGTCATTGAAGCGACTGGTTATCGGCGGCTTTGATCGTGTCTATGAACTCGGTCGTGTCTTCCGCAACGAAGGTATGGATGTTCGCCACAATCCCGAGTTCACGACAATTGAATTTTATCAAGCCTATGCCGACTACAATGACACGATGGACATCACGGAAGGGATTCTTCTCGCCTGTGCAAAGGCGGTTGACGGTACGACAAAAATCAACTATCAAGGAACGGAAATTGATCTCTCGAATGTCCGCCGTATTTCAATGAACGATGCTGTCAAAGAGGCGACCGGAAAAGACTTCCTCGCTTGTGAGACTGTGGAAGAGGCAAGAAAGCTCGCTGATGAAGCCGGTATCCCGTATGAGGAGCGCCATGGTATCGGCGGAATTCTCAATCAGGCATTCGAAGAAAAGGTTGAAGAAACATTGATCCAACCAACCTTCATCACGAATCATCCGACCGAGATTTCACCGCTAGCCAAGCGCAATGAAGAAGATCCGCGCGTTACAGATCGCTTCGAGTTCTTTATCTATGGCCGCGAGCTTGCCAATGGCTTTAGCGAGCTCAACGATCCAATGGATCAAGAAGGACGCTTCCTGGATCAGCTCAAGCAGCGTGAAGCGGGGGATGATGAAGCACACGTTATGGATCGTGACTACATAACGGCAATGGAATACGGTCTTCCGCCGACAAGCGGTGTCGGCATCGGCATTGACCGTCTCGTCATGCTCCTTGTCGACGCTGCATCGATTCGCGACGTCCTGTTCTTCCCGACAATGAAACCTCTTGCGACGGAAGAATAACTGATTTTTAAGGGCTGCTCTACATGGTAGCCCTTTTCTAATACCACAGGATAGAATTATTTTCTATCCTGTGGTGTATTTACCAGAGAAAGAGAGTCTTTTGAAACCAGAACACAAAGAGGAAATGAAAGCGCGTGCGAGGAATATTGTACTTGAAGTCGCTTATGATGGAACAGCTTATCATGGATTTCAGCGTCAGACACCGCCAGTCGTTGCCGTTGCAAATGTCTTAGAGGATAAATTACAGACGATTTTTGGTGACAGCATCGAACTTGCGGCAGCAGGGCGAACAGATGCGGGAGTACATGCCTATGGACAGGTCGTAAATTTCTTTACCAATGGTTCAATTCCTGTCGAGCGCATTGCGCGGGCGGCCAACAGCCTATTGCCGAGCGATATTGTCGTAAAACGCGCGGCAGAAGGCAGCAAAGCATTCAGCGCACGTCATAGCGCGAAAAAGAAAACATATCTTTATCGCATATATCAAGGTGAAACACCCGATCCTATGCAAGCGCGTTATGCATGGTATATCCGCCCGCGCCTTGATATCGATGCCATGCGGACAGCGCTCACTTTTGTTCTCGGTACGCATGATTTTTCGTCCTTTCGAGCGGCGGGCGGCGCGCTGATGAATCCCGTTCGAACCATGGAAGAAGCGAAACTTATAACAGAAGCAAACGACATCAAAGTCAAGATTACAGGAACGGGATTTCTCTATCATATGGTGAGAAATCTTATTGGGACACTGGTAAATGTTGGCTTTGGGAAACTGACGCCAATGGATTTCGAAGGCATTATGAAGGCAAGAGACAGACAGCTGGCGAGTGCAACAGCTCCAGCCTGTGGGCTTTATCTGATGGAAGTAACATATGATGAAAAACCATTTAGTCGTTGATAAATCGATACGCAACGTGTATACTGTGAAAGACATTTATGTTTCAGCAAGTGCCTGAAAGCCATTGCTGCATCACAGCGATCAGCTAAAAAAGGAGGAATGGCATATAGCAAAGAAAAGCGAATATGCCTTAGCAGCACTCGCCTGTACACCAGGACTTGGCAGCCGGCGGCTCACAGCGCTCCTTGCAAAGGAATCTGATGCGACAAAGCTTTGGGAAATGCACGCCGCAGAGCTTGCTTCTTTCGGGGAATTTCCTTCTAATGTTGCAGAGAGTTTCCGAAAGCTTAAAGCGGCTTCGCCGAACCTTCCTCATGCATTAGAAGAAAAAGTTGTTCGTGCTGGCGCACATCTGTTGACTATCCAAAATTCGACATATCCGAAGATTTTGAAAGAAATCTTCGATCCGCCGGTCGTTCTCTATTACCGTGGGACATT
>CAUVCH010000081.1:0-5046 GCA_963550265.1 uncultured Mitsuokella sp.
CGAAAAGACAATCACGCGCTATGAGATGGCGCAGATGGTCGCAAAGGCGATGACTAAAGAAGATGCGGTAAATGTAGTGCAGAAGGCATTGATTGATAAGCTCGCAGCGGAGTTTTCAGATGAGATAAAGAATCTTGGCGTGCGGACAAGCAATCTTGAAAGAAATGCCGACAGGGTAAAATGGAATGGCGAACTGCGTATGACAGGAAGCAAGACATTCGTAAAAAACGGCACAGATCGCGAGCAAAAGCGCTCGGAGCTGCGCTTGAAATCGGCCGTAACCCTCAATGACCATTGGCTTGTGCGCGCGCGTATCGACGGCAGAGGCGATCTGAAGGAAGACAAGTTTGGCACGATGAAACTAAAGCATGTCAATGCTGAGGGAAACTATGGAAATTGGAAGTTTGAACTCGGACGTCTGCCTGTTAGCACGGAACAGGGCGTTATCATGGATGACTTCCTGACCGGTGGACAGCTTACATATAACAGTACAAAATTTACGGGCATTCTCACCGGCGGCCGCATATCGGATGAAACGATCGCAAATGGTTATCTTAAAAAAACGGGCAATGCTCTTGCTGCGGAACTCACCTTTAAGCCGAGTAAAAACTTTCATTTGACAGGGGAATACTTCCGCGTTTCGGGCGGCGGTTTAGAGACCTATATGGGCGGTTCCCATAAGGCATATGGTGCAAAGAGTACGGGCGTTTTGGGCATTGGCGCAGGTTATACATTTGGTAAAAATGTCCAGTTGAACGCCTATTACGGGCAGAATGTCAGGGGCGATCAGGATGATCGTTTCGGGCGCAATATGAATTTTGAGCTTGCCTACAAGGGCGCATCTAAGGGAAAGCCGGGTTCGTTCGGCATTTATGCCGCATATCGTCATTTAGGCAAGACGAGCATCGTTTCCCCAACCTTTAACGGCGCTGAGGCGGGATGGAAAGGCTGGGAAATCGGTGGACAGTACACATTGGCTAAGAACGTCGTCGGCAGTGTCCTTTATTTTAAAGGAAAGACGATTGCCGACGATGCGCAGAATCTTCACAAGATCTTTTCTAGAGTCCAGTTCTTCTTCTAATGACGTACATAAAAAGACCGCTTGATTTACAGCAGCCCGGGCCTAGGTGCTGCCACCATCTCCGGCGATGGTGCGGTATGCCACGACGGCAAAGCCGGAGCCGTGCACCGTGGGGGTACCCCTACATCCGATAAATCAAGCGGTCTTCTGTTTTTAGTTTAGCACAAACAGCAGGAAGCTGCAATGCGAAAATGGCTTTTATGCCCGTTCAGTTTTTTGGATTGCCCGTCAGGCGTGTTTATTCTTGATGTAATTGAGCTTTCCGCCCGCCTTCAGAAGCTCGATGTCGAGGGCAGAGAGTGCGTGATTGGCAGGAAAGCTCTTTCTGCTCGTCAGATTCTTTACCATGAGCGGCGCGCCTACGGCGAGCTTGTCGAGGTCTGCAATCTGAAGGACGTCTTCTTCTGCGATATTGTCGTAATCCGCTGGATCTGCGAACAGCAGCGGGAGGATGCCAAAGTTGATGAGGTTTGCCATGTGGATGCGGGCGAAGCTCTTTGCGATGACCGCCTTGATGCCGAGATACATCGGTGCAAGGGCAGCGTGTTCGCGGCTGGAGCCCTGCCCATAGTTTTCACCGGCGACGATGATGCCACCGCCCGCTTGTTCACAATGTGCCTTGAATCTCGCCTGCACGTCGCGGAAGACGAATTCGGAAATCTTCTCGATGTTGGAGCGGTAGGGAAGGACTTTGGCACCTGCCGGCATGATATGGTCAGTCGTAATATTGTCCTCGACCTTGATGACGACTTTCTTTTCAATCGTGCGCCCCATTGGGGTGTTTTCGGGAAGCGGGCGAATGTTCGGACCGCGGACAACTTCAACGTCTTCGGGATGTTCTTGCTCCGGCGGATAGATCATGGAGTCATCGACAAGGAAGTGCGCAGGCTCTGCGGGAATCTCGAAGTCGGCATTTTGCGGATCTGCGATGACGCCCTTTATCGCACTGTAGGCAGCCGTCTCAGGAGAGACGAGGCAGACATTAGCGCTTAGTGTGCCGCTGCGTCCTTTGAAATTGCGGTTGAAGGTGCGCAGGCTCCAAGCATTTGTGATGGGAGACTGTCCCATGCCGATACAGGGGCCACAGGTGCATTCGAGGAGGCGCGCGCCTGCCGCGAGAATTTTCTTAAGACCGCCCGCGTTTGCGACCATCTCGAGTACCTGACGCGAGCCAGGAGAGAGAACGAGTGAGACGTTTTCGGCAACGTGACGACCGTCTAACATGGAAGCGACGGTCATGATGTCGCGGTAAGAACTGTTGGTGCAGCTGCCGATGGCAACCTGGTCGATGCTCTGTCCCGCGACTTCGCGGACGGTCTTGACGACGTCCGGCATATGCGGCAGGGCGATCATCGGCTCGAGTGCAGAGAGGTCGATCTCGATGCGCTCGTCATATACGGCGCCTTCGTCAGCAGAGAGCGGGCGGAAGACGTCGCCGCGTCCTTCGCGTTCGAGGAAGCTCTTGGTCGTTTCATCGCTGGGGAAGACAGAGGTTGTCGCGCCGAGTTCCGCCCCCATGTTCGTGATGGTTGCGCGCTGCGGAATGGAGAGCGTCGCAACGCCCGGTCCTGTATACTCGATGACCTTTCCGATACCGCCTTTGACGGTGAGGATTTGGAGTACTTTTAAGATGATGTCCTTTGAGCTGACGCCTTTTGTAAGAGCCCCCGTCAAGTGCACTTCCGTGATGCGCGGCATCTTCAGCATGAAGGGTTCGCCCGCCATGGCACAGGCGACATCGAGACCACCCGCGCCGATGGCGAGCATACCAATGCCGCCGCCCGTCGGCGTGTGCGAGTCAGAGCCGAGCAGTGTTGCGCCCGGGCGCCCGAAGCGCTCGAGGTGGACTTGGTGGCAGATGCCATTGCCGGGGCGCGAGAAGTAGATGCCGTGTTTTTTCGCGACGGTTTGCAGATACTTGTGATCGTCTGCGTTTTCAAAGCCGCTCTGCAGTGTGTTGTGATCGACGTAGCTCACCGAGAGATCTGTCTTTACGTTCTTCACGCCCATGGCTTCCATCTGTAAGTAGGCCATCGTGCCGGTCGCGTCTTGTGTCAGTGTCTGGTCGATGCGAATGCCGATCGGTTCGCCGCGTTTCATATCACCGGTGATAAGGTGCTCTTTTATGATCTTTTCCGTCAGTGTAAGCATGGAATCACTCTCCCAAGAATATCTATCCATAGATTGCAGCGAAGAAGTAAGGTGAAAATAACAGTGCTTTCATCGCTGCTTTTTATTAAAGTAGCATAGATACAGGGGAAATGCAATATAAATATATAAATTTTGTTATATGTAAAATAAAATATTTACATAGTTAAAATCTGTGTTATAATACAGCTATGCTTTTCAAACAGACGGATAGAACAAAGTTTTCGTAAGGCATTCGAACGTGTGATAGGTTATGTGGAGGGTGAGAGGAACGTGGAAAACGATCTGAATCTTGCACAGTTCTACGGCAAAAGCCAGAACTACACGCAAATTCCCAGGAAATGGTACAAGAAATACGGCGTCAAGCGCGGTCTTCGAAATGAAGACAAGACGGGTGTTCTCATCGGACTCACCCGCATTGCCGATGTTGTCGGCTACAAGATCGACGATGAAAGCAGAAAGTGCGACGCAGAGGGTGAGCTGTACTATCGTGGTATCAGCGTTGAGGATATGGTCTCGCGCAGCAAAAATGTGAAGAATCTCTATGAGGAAGCGAGTTTTCTTCTGCTCTTCGGCTATCTTCCGACAGAGGCAGACCTCCATAAGTACAGCGCGCGTCTGAAAGATGGCTATGAGCTTCCCGGCGGATTCCTCGAAAATCATATTCTGCGCTACCCGGGAAAAAATTTGATGAATCAGCTTCAGCTCGGCATCCTTGCGCTTTACAACTACGACAAGAACCCAGACGACACAGATGTCTACAAGACGCTCGTCAAGGGCATTGACATCATGGCTAAGATGCCGAGCCTTGTCTGCTATGCTTATAACGCAAAGCAGCACTACTATGGACGTGAAAGTCTGGTGCTTCACTATCCTAAACGCGAGTATTCGACAGCAGAAAATATTCTCTCGATGCTTCGCTTGGACGGCAGTTTCACGGAGGAAGAAGCGCACCTTCTCGATGTCATGCTGCTTCTTCATGCCGATCACGGCGGCGGCACGAACTCGACCTTTGCGAACGTCGTCGTTTCGTCGACAGATACCGATCTCTACTCTTCGATTGCAAGCTCCATTGGCGCGCTGAAAGGGCCGCGTCACGGCGGCGCGAACATCCGCACCGCAAATATGATGGACAAGGTCATCCGCGCTGTCGGTACCGATGCGAGCGATGACGACATCCGCAAGGTCATTGACCGTTTGATGGCAGGCGAGCTTGACAACCCGTCACGGCTCGTCTATGGCATTGGCCACGCTGTCTACACGCTGTCGGATCCGCGTGCGAAAGTCATCCGCAGTCTTGTGGCACATCTCGCTCCGAAGAAGGGGATGGAGCGAGAGTTCGATTTTTTCCAAAGGTTCGAGCGCGTTGGAAGCGCCTATCTCAGCGAGAAAAAAGGGGTTGCCTTAAGTGCAAATGTCGATTTTTACAGCGGGCTGGCCTATCGGATGCTCGGCATTCCGCGCGACCTCTATACGCCGCTCTTCGTCCTCAGCCGTATGGTCGGCTGGCTCGCCCATAATATAGAGCACAAGCTCTATGACGATCGCATCGTCCGCCCAGCGGCAAAGTACGTCGGTGAGATGATGGCGTATATTTCATGGGAGGAAAGGAAGTAGGTTCTATGGCTAACAAAACAATCACGGTATTCAAGGGCGACGGCATCGGCCCGGAAATTACCGACGCGACCCTAAAAGTTTTAAAATCTGCCGGTGCACCGCTTTCCTATGAGTGCTTCGATGTTGGCGCGGCAGAGTTTGAACGGGCGGGAGCGCTGGTTCCGGAATCTGCGTACGCTTCCTTTGAAAAGACAAGAGTT
>CAUVCH010000082.1:0-5031 GCA_963550265.1 uncultured Mitsuokella sp.
CCGTACGTCACTTGAGAAGGCACTGTCTCCAAGTTGCGCACCATGAGGAGCTGTCCGGAAAGAATGCCGAAGAGCACGGTCGCAATCGAAGAAATCACACCGTAAAGGCCCTCAGGATCCGGAAGAACACTCATGTAGGAATGTCCCGCACTGATGACGGCGCCGTCGACTGCTTGATAGATGCCAGTCGCGAGGTCGTACGGCGTATCAGGCGCATAGATATGCGCCCCCGCAGACGAGCCTGCAAGAAGGGCGATGGCTAAAAGACAGAGTATCTGATTCGAGCGAAAGAAACAATAGAGAATCATACCGCCCGCATAGGCAAGTGCAATGCGCTGTAAAACACCGAAAAAGCGCAGATGCCGCACGAGATCCGAAAAAAAAGAAAGCTGCTGCGGCTCTGCGGGAAAAAGATGCTGGTATAGGAGCGGAATCACATTATAGACAATGCCGAGCAAAAAGAGAACTGCCGCTCGCTTCAAGATTTCTAACACGCAATCGTGAAACCACATCTCTGCCCGCTTGTCAAGCCACACGGCTCCTGATATGCCGACGGCAAAGAGGAAAGCCGGAAAGACGAGGTCGGCAAAGGAAAGCCCATAAGGAACGGCAGGAAGCATAAATGCCGGTGCGAGGTCCGGCCTCGGCACAGTATTAACAAAAATCATACAGAGAACGGCGAGCCCTCGAAAGACATCAAGAGCCTCGATTCGTCCCATAGTCTCACCAACGCGCACGCTTTCATCTCCTCAAGATACAGATTTTTCACTGCTCAGACTCTGATCACATATGAAAAAAATTCATGCATTTAACAGTCAAGGTCTTGGCATCACTATCTTTATAACGCAAAAGGTATTCTAAGGTATATACATAAAAAAAAGATGAAATGGGGATATAGCGGCGTCCCTTCTCAAAATCGCCCCATTTCCTTAGTTTTTCCTGTAATTGACGAAGATCTTCCCTTGTCGCACCGTACTTTTTCATCACACGGCGAAGTTTCCAATCCGAAAGGCAGTGCCTGTAAATCGCATCGAGAATCTCTTCGCACTTTGCTGGATCATCTTTTTCGCCAATCAGTCGATTTGTCAGCGCAGAGCGGCACAGCGAGTGCCGCATCTCAAGAAAAAAGACAGCGATAAGCAAGAGGAGCAAGAATAGCAAAAGAAAGCTTTTCATAGCCGTCCCACCGCCGCGGCATAAATGGAGAACTCCTGTACGCCGTCAACGCCCAAGGCATCATTCAGCGCCTCGTCACTGAATGCACCGATTGCCGACACCCCGAGCTTCATCGCCTGTGCTGTAAGATAAAGATTCTGGCAGACATGACCGACATCGATAAAAACATAGCGAAGCGCGCGCGCACCAAACATGAACGCAGAACGCTCCGCTATGCTCGTCCAAAGAAAGACCACCGCGCTGCCTTCCAGAAGGCTTCTCTGCGGAAATGAGCCGATGACTTTCTCTCTCGCACACTCGATGTCTTTTACAAAGAGAAGCGCGTGTGCAAAGGCGAGGAAGCGATAGAGTCCGGGTTTTATCCCCTCGACATTTTGAATGAGCAGATACGTTTCAAAGCTGTGCCGCCCACCTGCAGACGGCACATTTCGGATGCTCCTTCCGCCCGGCAGCGCCATCTTGACGCCCTGCGTGCACCATAGGAGTGCTGAAAGCTCCTTTTGTGTCACAGGCTCCTCACCGTAGACTCGCACGCTTGTCCGCAGCTCCACTGTCTCGAGGAAATTCACCGCAAGGTCTGGCAGCATATCGGGTTCCGGCAAGCGGATGACCGTCGCTTCCTCAGGTACTGATTTTTCCATCGGCGGCGGAAGTTCGCCCCGCGATGCCGGCGCACTGAGGGAAGATAACAGCGAAGTTTCTGAAAGGAACGCCTTTACTTTACCTTCAAACTCCGATACAGTGATTTCCGTCCGTTTCTCTGTCATGTTTTCCTCACATATCCGGGCGGATACCAGTCTTTCCCGTAAATTTATGATAGCTTCCGCCCTTGCGGCGGCTCATCAATTCACGGAAAAGTTCATCCGGCGTAATACCGTGGAACGCGAGCAGAACAAGGCAGTGATACCAGAGATCACCCATCTCATAGAGGATCTCTTCCTTGACATTGTTCTTGGATGCAAGGATCGTCTCGACCGCCTCTTCACCGACTTTTTTAAGAATCTTATCCTGCCCTTTATCGAAAAGATAGTTCGTATACGAACCTTCGATTGGGTTTAGACGGCGATCTTCGATGACTTTGTAAAGATCGTTCAAAATTTCTGCGAGCACATAGCCCTTTTCTTCCGAGATAACCGCAACGCCCTTTTCCTCTTCGCCCGCAAGCTTACGGCCGGAGAAGCAAGTATAGCTGCCCGTATGGCAGGCAACCCCTGTTTGATGAACGCGCACGAGGAGCGTATCGCCGTCGCAGTCGTAAGAGATTTCCTTCACCTTCTGGACATTGCCGCTCTCCTCGCCCTTTTTCCACAGCTTTTGACGGCTGCGGCTGTAAAACCAAGTATAGCCCGTCGCAAGCGTCTTCTTCAACGATTCTTCGTTCATGTAAGCGAGCATCAGTACCTGACCATTCTCCTCTTGGACAACGGCAGGCACAAGACCTTTTTCATCATATGTTACGACAGACAGATCCACTTTTGCTTCCATCAGAAACGAACCTCCACTCCACGTGATATTAGATATTCCTTTACCTCACGTATGGTAAACGTGCCATAATGAAAGACGGATGCTGCAAGGACTGCATCTGCCTTTCCTTCCGTCAGCACATCATAAAAATGCGCGAGCTTACCTGCGCCGCCCGATGCAATGACAGGAACGCCCACTGCTTCTGAAACTGCACGCGTGAGCGCGATATCATAGCCATCCTTTGTACCATCTGCATCCATGCTCGTGAGAAGGATCTCTCCAGCACCCAGACCGACCGCCTTCTTCACCCATGCGATGCAGTCCAGTCCCGTCGGTGTACGCCCGCCGTTGACGTAAACTTCCCAGCTCTCGCCGATACGTTTGGCATCGACAGCGAGAACCATGCACTGGCTGCCGAACTTTTCCGCGCCCTGGCGAATGATTTCCGGATTCTTAACCGCGGCAGTGTTCAATGATACTTTATCTGCGCCAGCCTTCAGCATCTTTTGCATATCATCCGCCATGCGAATGCCGCCGCCAATGGTAAACGGGATGAATACCTTAGACGCACAGTCGCGCGCAACCTGTACGATAGTATCTCGATTATCGCTTGACGCTGTTATATCCAGGAAAATAAGCTCATCTGCCCGCTCCTCATCGTAGCGAGCCGCAAGCTCAACCGGGTCACCCGCATCGCGAAGGCTGACAAAATTCGTACCCTTGACGACGCGGCCGTCCTTGACATCAAGACACGGTATGATGCGCTTCGTATACATCTTATTTTAATCCTCCCCACGCGAGATTGCAAGAGCCGCCGCAAGATCCAATGTGCCCATATAAATGGATTTGCCGACGATAACGCCCTCGATGCCGTCTCTTTCATGCGGCAGCAGTGCGCGAATATCTGCCTTGCTTCTTACGCCGCCCGACGCCACGATTTTTACACCGCTCTCTTTTGCGAGCCTAGCCGTAGCCTCAACATTGACCCCTTCCAGCGTGCCATCACGCGAAATATCCGTGTAAATGATGGTTTTAACGCCCACCGCTTTCATCTTCTTCGCAAGCTCTGTCACCTTGACATCACTTGAGACGCCCCAGCCATCGACTGCAACCATGCCATCCTTCGCGTCGATGCCAACGACGATGCGTTCGCCGTACTTCGCGCAGGCTTCTTTCACAAGCGCAGGGTTCTTGACAGCAACGGAGCCAAGAATGACGCGCTCGACACCAGTATCCAAAACTTCCTTGATATTTTCCATCGAGCGGATGCCCCCGCCGAGTTCGCAGGGAATATGGACTGCCGTAAGAATCTTCTTCACGGTATCGAGATTCTTCGACATCCCTGCAAGCGCTCCGTCTAGGTCGACGAGATGCAGATACTCCGCTCCCATCGCCTCCCACTTCTTCGCCATCTCTTCCGGTGCATCGGAAAAAGTAGTCTCCTTTTCAAAATCGCCCTTTAAAAGCCGCACACACTTTCCGCCTCGAATGTCGATTGCCGGATAAATTCTCATACGATTTTCCTCACTCCTCGACAAAATTTTTTAGAATCGCCAGACCTACATCTCCGGATTTTTCTGGATGAAACTGTACTGCCATGATATTGTCCTTCGCCACGGACGCCGTGATTCTCTCGCCGTAAAGCGCCGTCGACGTAAGGACACTTGCAGATGTCGGCTTTGCATGGTAGCTATGGACGAAATAGACATACGGCGTTTCACCAAGTCCCTTGAAAAGATTTTCTCTTGTCTTTGCCGTAATCTCGATCGAATTCCATCCCATATGCGGGATTTTAAGCCCCGGTGCCCTTATCTTACGCACCTTGCCCTTTAAGAGCCCGAGTCCTTTTACTCCTGGAGACTCTTCACTGCTCTCGAAAAGTATCTGCAGTCCAACGCAGATGCCAAGAAGCGGCGTTCCACTCTTTACGGATGCGAGAAGTGCCGGAAGCAATCTGCTTTCTTCGAGGTTTTTCATACAGTCGCCAAAGGCTCCCACACCTGGAAGAACGATTTTCTCGGCTGCCCGGATATCCGATGCACGCTTTGTGATGCGTGCATCTACACCAAGCACAGCAAAGGCCTTTTCGACGCTGAAGAGATTTCCAACGCCGTAATCTAGAATCGCAATCATAGGAACCTCCTAGAGCATCCCCTTCGTAGATGGAATGCCATGAACGCGCGGGTCAGCGGACAGCGCAATGCGCATGGCGTGTCCAAGACCTTTGAAGATGGCTTCGACCTTATGGTGCGAGTTCGTCCCATAGAAAATCTTAACGTGAAGCGTAATGCCGGCGTTATATGCGAACGCGCGCAGGAACTCTTCTGTCAGTTCCGTATCATAACCGCCGATCATCGGTGCCATCGCGCCGCCCTCATAGACAAGAAACGG
>CAUVCH010000083.1:0-4991 GCA_963550265.1 uncultured Mitsuokella sp.
TTACATCCGAGAACTTGAGATCGTGGAAGGAACTTTCCACCTTTCCGGAAAAGGTCTGAAAGGGGAAGTGACGATAGATACCGGGACCAGAGGAGAAACTGCCCTTAGCGTAAGTCTTTTCATGTGAGCCATGTGAACTGAAGGTCAGATCTAGCTCGACAGAGCAGTTAAGACCACTTTTGGGCAGGGCGTCCTTTGCTTGAAGGTTCGTTCCTTTTCCGTAAATATGGTAGTAGCGCGTATCGAAATCGTAATCGCCGTAGGCATGAAAGTCGCCGCCGAAGATTTTTGCATGTATATCCGTCACATTGAGCGTGGGACCATGATAGGAGAATACTCCCTGTACTTTTTCAAAGTGCAGACCAGGAATATTGAGCTCATCCATCGAGAGCGTGCCTGAGCCGATGGGGTGCGAGAGCGGTCCCGTGAAATAAGTCGCGAGCGTCATCTTTTCCTTGATATTCATGCCGATGCCGAGAGAAGATGGCTGGACAGCGTAGAAGACGATGCCAAGGTCGATATCTGGTTCCTCGCGATCGCCAAGTGCCATATTACCGCGCACAGAGATGCCATCGCCGACCATCGTGCCGCCGAAGCCCCCGATGGACGCATTGAGGGTCATCTCTTTTTCCGTATTGATAACAGAATTCAGCTCAACATGACTCATCAAGTAATGCGAGCTTCTGTAAAAGACTTCAAAGCGGCTGTTATGTACGTGAAGCTTCATCTTGATGCGGCGATCGCCGCGGTTGAAATTTTGCCAGCGTTCCTGCATCTTTCGTTCGCGAAGTATGCGCCGCCTCTCTCCAAGCGCACGCCGTTCTTCCTCTGTGAGAAGGTTAAACCGCGCCTTGTTCATCCAATCGTCATCGTCTGAGACATCATCCATGTCTTGTGTTGGACGCATGAAGTCTAGATGCCCTTTGTCGTCAAGGTGAAGGGAGACGGTTGCGTTATTTACGGTCAGCTCTTGTATCGTTGTCGCCTTATAATGCCGTGTTATGACATCCCAGAGCCGCACGCGGAAATTTCCGCTTGGGATAGAAAGAATCGTCTGTCCGTTTCGGTCGATCCAAGTGAGATTGGTAAAGTAAACGTGCCCCGTAAAATCTGAGAATAAGCGCTCTACCGTGATGGTACCGCGCAGCATATCCTGATGCGCCATAGCATAGTTGAAAATTTTGGCAGCGCCAAGGCTGAGTACTTCGAGAAAGAGGATGATGAGAAATAAGAGGGCGAGTACTCCGCACAAAAAGTGAGACCGATGCCGATGCAGCCATCGCCGAAAAGCAATAATCCTGTTCATAGGACTATTTTACAGGATGGAGCAGGAAATTACAAATTAGCTTTAAGTAGGAAATGGATGCCATTATCAAGAGTTGCGTAGAAGTATAATCGCAAAATTAATTGTCGCATAGCATCCATTCTTTTACCTGTGGTTTTCTTGTGCTATAATAATTTTATTATTATGGTTCTATCGATCCTAGAAAGACAGGTGTTGTTTGATGAAAGAGGAAGAGAATGAGTTCATGCGGCACGAGCTTCGACTGCCGGAACTCACGGTTCGCGGCATGCTTCTCGGCGCGATTTTGACGGTTATATTTACCGCGTCGAATGTATACCTCGGACTAAAGGTCGGACTGACGTTCTCATCTGCTATCCCTGCCGCCGTTATTTCAATGGCAGTGCTGAAGATGGCGAAGGATGCGAATATCCTGGAGAACAACATGGTGCAGACACAGGCATCTGCGGCAGGCACGCTGTCTGCTATCATCTTCGTTATTCCCGGCGTGCTCATGATTGGCTACTGGCAGGGCTTCGAATTCTGGCAAACGCTCGTCGTTTCGGCATGTGGCGGCTGCCTCGGCGTGCTCTTTACCATTCCGCTGCGCCGTGCGATGGTCGTGCACAGTGACCTTGCTTATCCGGAAGGCGTTGCGGCGGCAGAAATTTTGAAGGTCGGCAGTCAGGAAAAGATTGAACACAAGCACACGGGGCTTTATGAGATTTTATCAGGCAGCGGCATTGCGGGGGTCATCTCGTTCTTGACGAATGGTCTTCATGTACTCGGTGACAGCCTTGGCGCATGGTTTTCGGTGGGGCGCGGCATGACGCAGCTGCCGCTCGGCTATTCGACGGTACTTCTCGGCGCTGGCTATCTCATTGGCATTGCGAGCGGCCTTGCGATGCTCGTCGGTATTCTCATCGCTTGGATGGGCTTCGTGCCGTACTTTACGAATGTGGGAGCACTTCCCGACGGCATGACAATGCAGAAATTTGCAGGGGCAGTCTACCAGTAGAAGGTGCGTCTCATCGGTGCAGGTGCCATGGGCGTTGCAGCAGTTTGGACGCTCCTCATGCTTGCGCGCCCTGTCATCGAAGGTGTGCGTGAATCGATTGCCGCTGTGCGTCAGCCCGCAGCATACAAGGACAAGCACCGCATGGATATTGATATGTCCATCAAGAGTATCGGCATTGTCTTTGCCCTAACAGTAATTGGGCTTCTCGCTATTTTCTATGCGTTTGTCAGCCCGGCAGCGCTCCCTGCGGGGCAGACACTCACTTTTGTCATCGTCGGTGTCGGCGTTGCTGTACTCATGGGATTTTTCGTTGCGGCTGCCTGCGCCTACATGGCAGGTCTCGTCGGCACGTCGTCAAGCCCGATTTCGGGCATCGGTATCCTCGGTATCATCGTTGCATCGCTCGTCATGTATGCGCTCTGCTCATCCTTCGGTATCTTTGCTCTGCCAGGCGGCGAAAAGTTCGCGACAGCGACGGCAATTTTCACGACATCTATCATCCTCGCGATTGCCTGCATCTCAAACGATAACATGCAGGATCTCAAAACCGGTTATCTCGTAGGTGCAACGCCGTGGCGCCAGCAGATTGCGCTTCTCATCGGGTGCGTTATCGGCGCGTTCGTCATCGCCCCTGTGCTGAATCTTCTCTATGAGGCATATGGTTTTTCCGGTGCGATGCCGCGCCCCGGCATGGATCCCACACAGGCGCTTGCTGCTCCACAGGCGGCGCTCATGACCACGATTGCACAGGGGATTTTCCAGAGCCAACTGGCATGGGAGTACATCTACATCGGCATTGGTGTCGGTGTTGTACTCGTCATCATCGACCAGCTGTTAAAGCGCAATACGCGTAGTCTCTGCCTTCCGCCGCTCGCCGTCGGCATGGGCATTTACCTGCCGCCTGTCGTACAGACACCTCTTATCGTCGGTGCTATACTCGGCTACTTCATTAACCGCTATGTACGCCGTAAGGGCGGCGCATCGGCAGAGAAAGCAGCGCATCGCCGCGGTACGCTTGTGGCGTCTGGCTTCATCGTAGGCGAGTCCATCATCGGCGTCATCCTTGCGGGGATCATTGTCGTGTCGGTATCCGGCGGCGGCAGCGACAGCCCGCTTTCCATCGTGTCGAAAGATTTCGCCGATACGGCAGAAATGCTTGGCCTTCTCGTATTTCTCGCTGTCGTTGCACTTTTTGCAAAGGTTGTCATTGGCAATGCAAAGGCAGAAGACTAATCGTTTTCTTTTCATGAGAAACCTAGTAGGTCATCAAATAACTTTCCATTGACAGACAAGGCGAGCTATGATATTATTTCTTTCGATGAGCGCATGACGCTCTTTAGGAAGTGGTTTTCGCTTCCTTCCCCAACCGCTCGGCTAGGCTTCTGTATGGAAAAGAAAGGCTATGGCCTGCCGAAGCCGGCGAGTAACGAATATGGGAGGTGTAAGAATGTACGCAATCATCAAGACGGGCGGCAAGCAGTACAAAGTCGCAGAAGGCGACTCCATCGTGATCGAAAAACTCGATGCTGAAGAAGGTACGTCGGTTGCTTTTGACCAGGTGCTCATGGTCGTGACGGACGGCGATGTCAAGGTTGGCAAGCCGACGGTTGCCAATGCAAAGGTGACCGCGAAGGTTGACGCACAGGGCAAGGGAAAGAAGATTCGCATCTTCAAGTATAAGGCTAAGTCGAACTATCGTAAGCGCCAGGGGCATCGTCAGCCATTCACGAAAGTGACGATTGAAAAGATCGAGGCTTAATGATTAACCTTAAGGTCTTTCAGCAAGAAGACGGGAAAATATCAGGCTTTTCGATGTCGGGGCACAGCGGCACGGCAAAGAGGGGCGAGGATATCGTCTGTGCGGGGGTTTCTTCCCTTTCACAGGCCGCTCTGCTCGGCATATATGAGTATCTGCATCGCGATATGTATTACCAGCATGCGAGTGGAAAGCTTGAGATGAAGCTGAAGGGCGCGCCCGATGATCTCACAGAGGCAATTTTGCGAACGATGCTTTTAGGGCTTAGAGAAATTGAAAAGCTAAGTCCGAAAGCATTTCGCATCGAAATCCAAAGATAAACGGGGGTGAAATCTATGTTCCAGTTTGATTTACAGCTTTTCGCACATAAGAAGGGCGTCAGCTCGACGCGCAACGGTCGTGACAGTGAATCGAAGCGTCTCGGCGTCAAAGAGCATGCGGGTACGCTTGTTACGGCGGGCAGCATTCTCGTTCGCCAGCGCGGTACGCATTTCCATCCGGGGCACAATGTCGGCCGCGGTAAGGACGATACGCTTTTCGCAAAGATTGCAGGCAAAGTCGCCATTGAACGCAAGGGGCGTTACAACCGCCAAATCAGCGTTTATACGGTAGAAGAAGCTATGTAATTAAAAATGCCTGTGCTTTCCTGCGCGGGCATTTTTAACATGAATTAGGATAACAGCGTGAAGTTGCGTTGAAATGGATAAGGCTCCATGAGGCTCTATTGCGCTTCATGGAGCCTTATCCATTTCCATGCAGAGTAGGAGGGTATATGCAATTTATCGATCGTGCGCGTATCATCTGCAAAGCGGGTGATGGCGGGCATGGAAAGTCTGCGTTTCGGCGGGAAAAATTTGTGCCGAAAGGCGGGCCGTCAGGCGGCGACGGCGGACGCGGCGGCAACGTTGTCTTTCGCGTCGATGCGAATATGAATA
>CAUVCH010000084.1:0-4967 GCA_963550265.1 uncultured Mitsuokella sp.
AATTGGTATTACAGCCGGTGCTTCTACACCTGACTGGATTATCAAGGAGGTATACAAAGAGTGTCAGAAGAGATGAATATGGAAGAATTGCTAGCCCAGGAGTCTATCCCGGAAATCCGTGAGCATACGACGGTTACGGGCGAGGTCATCCAGGTGAATAAGGATGAGGCCTATGTGGACATCGGCTATAAGCAGGAGATTCCAATTCCGAAGCGTGAACTGGCTTATCCGACGCCGGAATCCGCTATGGATGTTGTGAAGGTCGGTGACAAGATCGACGTCTATATCAACAGCCTCGGCGGCGATAATGGCGGCTCGCTCTCAAAGGTCAAGGCAGACCGTATGGTTGCTTGGACAGAGCTCGAAAAGCTCAAGGAAGAGGGCAAGACGGTCGAAGCGCACGTCAACCAGGTCGTCAAAGGCGGTCTTGTTGCCTCTGTTAATGGTCTTCGCGGCTTTATCCCGGCTTCGCAGATGGAACTTCACTTTGTGAAGGATCTCTCCATCTACCTCGATCAGACGGTTGAAGCGGAGATTATCGAGATCGATGTGCATAAGCAGCGTCTCGTTCTTTCGCGTCGTTCTCTCCTTGAGGTCGAGCGCAAGAAGCGTGAAGAAGAAGTCTTCTCCCAGCTCGAAGCAGGACAGACGGTTCGCGGTATCGTCAAGCGTCTCGTCGACTACGGTGCTTTCATCGATATCGGCGGCGTCGATGGTCTCGCACATATCTCCGACCTTGCATGGCATCGTGTCAAGCATCCGTCGGATGTCCTCGAAGTCGGTCAGGAGCTTGATGTCTATGTCAAGAACGTCGATGTAGAGAGCAAGCGCATTTCGCTTTCCGTCAAGGATACGATGCGTGACCCGTGGCTTGACAATGCTGAGAAGTACAACGAAGGCGACATCATCGAAGGCAAGGTCATCAAGCTGACAGACTTTGGTGCTTTCATGGAAATCGAGCCGGGCTTTGACGGTCTCATCCCGATGGGCGAACTTGCAGACAAGCGCATCGAGCGCGCGGACGAAGCTGTTAGTGCTGGCGATGTCGTTCGTGTCAAGATTCTTCGCATCGATATGAAGCGCAAGCGCATTTCGCTTTCGATTACAAAGGCGAAGAACGCGTAATTCTCACACCGTTTCAAAAGAACTGAAATTGGCACGGGAGCAATCCCGGTTACTTAGGGAGTGATGATCCATCACTCCCTTCTTTTATCTGAGAGAATCATATGAGAAAAGAGTATCCAGCAGTCATTCTTCGTACGATAAAGGACAGTCTTGCGGAAGAAATCGGTCTTGTGGCAGGAGATAAAATCTGGCGTGTCAATGATGCGCCGATGAGGGATATCATTGACCTCAGTTTCCTTATGGCGGACGAAGAAATCGAGCTGCTCGTTGAGCATACGGATGGGGAAAAGGAAATTATCGCCTTCGATAAAGATATCGATGAGGAATTGGGGGCAGAGTTTCAGAGTGCTGTATTCGACAGTATTCGCAGCTGCGCGAATCATTGCTATTTCTGCTTTGTCGATATGATCGCACCGCATATGCGTCAGTCGCTGTCCATCAAAGACGATGACTATCGGCTTTCCTTTCTCTATGGCAATTTTGTAACCTTGACGAACATGTGCGAAGCGGACTTCAAGCGCATAGAGGCGTTTCATCTGTCGCCGCTTTATGTTTCCGTACAGTGCATGAATCCAAAACTTCGCGCCGAGATGCTCCGCTGCGAAAAAGCAGCGGAAATTGCCGCGCAGCTCGACCGTTTGGAAGCGGCAGGAGCGGACTACCACACACAGGTGGTTCTCTGTGCTGGGCTGAACGATGGTGAAGAACTGGAGCGAACTATTCGCGAAATCGCTGCGCGTCGCCCGCATGCACTGGATCTTGCCATCGTTCCCGTCGGCATTACGAAATATCGGACGGATCCCTTTCCTCTCAAACAGTTTGATCAGGCATCTGCGGCGCGTGTTATTGAGAAAGTGGAGTGTTGGCAGGAAAAACTTCGCGAGGAGATGGGGCGGACATTCATCTATCTTGGCGATGAGTTTTATTTTCTCGCAGGGCGCAAGGTACCCCCCTCTGCCTACTATGATGGCTTTCCACAGCTTGATAATGGCATCGGTTTGACGAGAAATTTCATAAATGCGTGGGAAAATGAAGAGAAAAAGACGAAGGTGCCCGTGTCTTTTGATGAGCTGGTCACGGTTACGATTATTTCGGGAACGAGTGTTGCACCCGTCCTTGCGCGGCTCGCAAACTCCCTATGCATTGTAAATTTAAAGATTCGCGTGCTGCCCGTGGAGAATCGTCACTTTGGAACAACAGTCAATGTCTCGGGGCTTTTGACGGCAGGAGATATCCGCCATGCGGTAGAAACGACGGATAGCGCGGGAAATCTGCTGCTGATTCCAGAGAGTGCGCTGCGCTCGGGAGAGGATGTTTTTCTCGACGATGTGAGCTTAAAGGAGTTTCAGGCTTATTTTCCTGCGTCACGCGTCGAGCCTGTAAACAGCGGCAGTGATTTTTACAGAGCGCTGACGGATGCCGTACACTATCATAAGGATCGCGAGGGCGAAACCGCGTATATGTGGCAGAGCAATGCAGGATATACGAAAAATCTTACGTATTGATTAAGAGGAATATAGATGAAACCAATCGTTGCGATTGTGGGAAGGCCGAATGTCGGCAAGTCCACGCTTTTTAACAAGATCGGCAGGAAGCGACTGTCGATTGTCGATGATATGCCGGGCGTCACGCGTGACCGTATCTACATGGATGCAAACTGGCTGAACCATGAGTTCACCATGATCGATACGGGCGGCATTGAATTTGACGAGAGCAATCACATGCTCGCATCCATGCGCCAGCAGGCACAAATTGCCATGGAAGAGGCAGATGTCATCCTCTTTCTTGTCGATGGACGCGCAGGTCTTACAGCGCAGGATGAAGAGGTTGCCCATGTCCTCCGACGCACAAAAAAACCAATCGTTCTCGGTGTCAATAAGATCGACAGTCCGCAGCGTGAAGTGGATATTTACGATTTCTACAATCTTGGTCTCGGTGACCCGATTCCGCTTTCAGCATCGAATCTCATGAATATCGGTGACCTTCTCGATGCTGTGGTGGCGTCTTTTCCAGAGAATATGGAAGATGAGCATGATGACGATGAGATTCGCATCGCTGTCATCGGAAGACCGAACGTCGGTAAAAGCTCGATCGTCAATAAGATTCTCGGCGAAGAGCGCGTCATCGTCAGCGACGTTCCGGGGACGACGCGCGATGCCATTGATACGCACTTTATGGAGAACGGCATCAAGTATACGCTGATCGATACGGCAGGGATGCGCCGCCGCGGTAAAGTGGAAGAGCCGGTCGAACGCTACAGCGTCATTCGTTCGCTCCGCGCCATTGATCGAAGCGATGTCGTCCTTTTGATGATCAATGCTGCAGAAGGCATTACCGAGCAGGATAAGAAGATTGCGGGCTATGCGCATGAATCAGGACGCGGCGTCGTCATCGTCGTCAATAAATGGGATATCTACCCCGAAAAAGATGACAAATCAACCCTTCGCTTTACAGAAGATCTGCGCGATGAAATCGGCTTTTTGCAGTATGCACCGGTGCTCTATGCTTCGGCTCTGACCGGACAGCGCGTAAGTCGCGTAACGGCTCTCGTGAAGTACGTAGCAGAGCAGCAGTCGATGCGCATCAAGACAAGCATTCTCAACGAGCTCATCCGAGATGCTATTTCCGTCAATCCACCGCCGATGCACCGTGGCAGACAGCTCAAGATTCTCTTTATGACGCAGGTGGACATTCGCCCGCCGAAGTTCATTCTCTTTGTCAACGATCCGGAGCTCATGCATTTTTCGTATCTGCGCTTCATTGAAAACAAGCTTCGCGAACATTTCGGTTTTGAAGGAACACCGCTTCGGCTTATCGTCAGGAAGCGCAATGAGGAGGACGACTAAGTATGTTTGGCGCGATTCTTTCTATCATCATCGGCTATGTCCTTGGCTCGATTCCGTTTGGACTGATTTTTGGAAAGCTTATCTGGCAGACTGACCTGCGCGATTACGGCAGCTGTAACATAGGCGCGACGAATGCTTGGCGTGTGATCGGAAAGTCGGCGGGGATTCTCGTTTTCCTCTTTGACTTTTTGAAAGGATTTATTCCCGTCCTCATTGCCATGCATCTCTCAGGCAGCGCCGTCATCCACGTTCTTGCAGCTATTGCAGCGATAGGCGGTCACTCGGCATCTTTATTCCTGCACTTTAAAGGTGGGAAAGGTGTTGCAACAGGGCTCGGTGTTTTGACCATGCTCATGCCCATCGTCAGCCTTGTCGCCTTTCTTGTCTGGTTGGTGCTCGTCTATACAACGCGCTTTGTTTCGCTCGGTTCGTGCGCTGCAGCGCTTCTGGTGTCTGTGATGACCTGCCTCATGAATTATCCGACGCCCTATCTCATCTTTGCCATTCTAGCCACGATCCTCATCATCTACCGGCACAAGGCAAACCTCGAGCGTTTGTTAGACGGTACGGAAAATAGAATCTGATAAACTATTTTTTATTCTTCGACACTTTCGAAACAGAAGGTGTCCTTTTTTCTTGAGGTGAAAGGGCTTGTCTTCATTCACGTCAAGGGCGGAAATTGATGCGATAGGATTTTAGAATTTTGGTAGACATTTGGAAATTCCGTTGCTCCTATATGGATCGTATGGTATAATTTCCTTTGAGTAAAGATTAATATCCATTGGAGGCGCAATATATGAACAAAGAAAAGAACGGATTTTTTCTTGTTCGTGAAGAAATCTTGCCAGAGGCGATCAAAAAGACGATTCGTGTTAAGGAAATGCTCAAGCGTGGGGATGCGCGGACGATTAACGAGGCTGTGGAGCATATGGAGCTTTCACGTAGCGCATACTACAAGTACAAGGATTACGTTTTCCCCTTCTACGAGGCGAGTCA
>CAUVCH010000085.1:0-4905 GCA_963550265.1 uncultured Mitsuokella sp.
AAGCCCAGAGGGACCCGCCCCGATGACAGCGACCTTTTTCGCACCCTTCGGCGGTTCTTTCTGCTCGCCTTCTTCCTTCTGCAAAGCGATGTCCGCAACAAAGCGTTCGAGACGACCAATGCCGACCGATTCGCCTTTCCTGCCGAGAATGCAATATTTCTCGCACTGATTTTCCTGCGGGCAGACACGCCCACAGACAGCCGGCAATGCGTTCGATTCTTTGATCTTCGCCACTGCACCCGCGTAATCCTTTTCCTTGATGAGCGCGATAAAACTCGGAATATCGACAGATACCGGGCAGCCCTTACGGCACTGCGGCACTTTGCAGTGCAGGCAGCGCGCAGCTTCTGCCAGTGCGGTTTCTTCATCGTAGCCGAGTGCGACCTCATCAAAATTATGTGCGCGAACTTTCGGATCCTGTGTCGGCATCTTGTGCTTTTTCATTGAAACAGCCATGATTACTTCCTCCCCAGTCCAATATTGCAGACGTGATCCTTTTCGGCCGCTTCTTCCGAGCGATACATACGCTGACGCATCATGAGCCCTGGAAAGTCGACTGCATGCGCATCAAACTCCGGTCCATCGACACAGGCAAACTTTGTCTTGCCGCCAACAGTAACACGGCAGCCGCCGCACATGCCCGTGCCATCGACCATGATGGGGTTCAGGCTGACAACCGTCTTGATGCCGTATTTCTTCGTTGCATCCGCAACGCTCTTCATCATGATAACGGGGCCAATCGCCGTGACCTGGTCGATCTTTTCTCCACGGTTCACGAGTTCCTCAATAGCATTGGTAACAAAGCCTTTGATACCATAGGAGCCATCATCCGTCGTGACGAGAACTTCATCAGAAACGGCACGCATCTCCTTTTCCATAATGAGGATGTCCTTCGTCTTAGCACCCATGATGCTGATGACCTTATTGCCGGCTTCATGCATAGCGCGGGCGATCGGATACGAAGGCGCAACGCCGATGCCGCCCCCGACAGCGACGAAAGTACCGACGTTCTGAATCTCCGATGGACGGCCAAGTGGTCCGACAAAATCGACGAGACTGTCCCCTTCCTTCCGTGCGGCAAGCTCCATTGTGGAAGCCCCGAGCACTTGAAAGACGATGAGAATAATGCCCTTCTCACGATCAAAATCTGCAATCGTCAGCGGGATGCGCTCGCCCTCTTCGTTGACGCGAAGGACGATGAACTGCCCCGGCTGCGCCTTCTGCGCTACGCGCGGAGCTTCGATGTCCATCGCAAAGACATTGGGAGACAATTCCTCTTTTCGAAGAATCTTAAACATAATACCCTCTCCTAAAATAACTTATACTATCTTTATTCAAAAAATCTATGCCTTCCGCCAAAGATTGCTCCCTGCTCCAGCGGAATCAGGCAAAGATACCTTCGATGTATGCCTTGAGATTTGTCTTAATCGGCATGAAATAGAGACTTGCCTCATGCTTTTCAGCATATGCCATGACTTCCTTTGCAAAAGCAACACTCGCCTGAAGGTTATACGAAAAATCCTTTGGAAAAACGACGTTGTTCTTTCGTTCCCAATAGTTTTTCGATGCCTGTGTCATGACCGGAGAAACGCCCCAATAGACCTCTGTTCCATCGAGCATCTCACGGTACATATCGAGAAGACGCATATCAAAGAATGGTTGAGTGAAAAAACCTGCTGCACCCGCTTGAAGCTTCCGTTTGATGCGGTACTGCTCCTGCTTCATCGAGCTGCGGTACTGATCAATCCCTGCATAGACCTTGACGTCCGGCATTTCATGACCAAACTTCCAGATGACGTCCGTGGATTCCGTTGGAAAAGTCGCATGTTTCATATCCTGCGGCGGATCACCCTCGATGACGAGCACCTCTTTAATGCCATGTGTACGAAGATAATCCTTCATCGGAAGTTCCGCATCGAGGTCAATGTCCATCGCGCGGATATGCGGCATGACGGCAGGAAAGTATTCGCCTGCAACCGCTGCGCCCTCCCAGCTCCGCATCTCAAGACGGAGAAGATCCGGTATATTGATAACGTCTACTTTGTCTTCAAACTTCTTCAAGAGCGAGAGTTCTTCTCTCAGCGCTTCTTCTTCACGCGGTACCAATTCAACGGAGATACGTTTCACTTGCTGCCCCCAATCCATATACGTTCTGCAAAATAAAATCCATTTTTATTCTATTACATTTCTCAATATTTTTCAATATTTTGACCTATACCGGCTCTACCGTAAATGTTACAGAAGAATACGATGCCCCTAAGCAAACCTTAGTGAAACAAGCGGGGAAAGTGCACGGTACGCCCGACGGACTTCTTTCGTCCAAGCGCAGCGCGTTTAAGAAATCCGCCGGTTGTTCAGCGTACAAGTGCACGACCGCTTGCGTAACGAGGCGTTTGCGTGGGGCACGCATGTCCATAACACTTAACGTAGATTCTATTTTTCGGCAGTGCTTGCATTTGCTTGCATGGTATGATATACTCGTAAAGTCGCCGCGTAGGCGAATCGAGACTCTGCCCGCTGATAAACGGGCCACAGACCAGAGAGGGAGGTGATTTCGTGAGAAAGTACGAAGTCATATTTAT
This sequence comes from uncultured Mitsuokella sp., assembly GCA_963550265.1. Lineage (GTDB taxonomy): Bacteria > Bacillota > Negativicutes > Selenomonadales > Selenomonadaceae > AWVT01. The sequence goes on from CAUVCH010000085.1 coordinate 2,583, forward strand.
CGTGAAGCCGCTGGAAGAAGAGGCTACGAACGCTGTGGTTGAGAAGTTTACTAAGCTCCTCAAGGATAACGGCGCAGCGATTGATAAGGAAGATCGTTGGGGCAAGAAGCGTCTTGCCTATGAGATCAAGGGCTGTCAGGAAGGCTTCTATGTCCTTCTGAACATTACGGCAACGCCGGCATGCGTTGCAGAATGCGACCGTGTGATGAAGATCACAGATGAGCTCTTAAAGCATATGATCGTTCGCGAGGACGAGGAATAAGAGACTCTGTTTCTCGGGAGGACAGCCATGAATAAGGTCATACTTATCGGACGTCTGACGCGCGATCCGGAAGTACGCTATACACAGTCGGGCGTGGCAGTTGCTACGTTTACGCTTGCTGTCGACCGCCGATTTGCACGGCGCGACGCAAACGACGGTCAGCCGACGGCGGACTTCATTCCGATCGTCTGCTGGCGCAAGCTCGCTGAGATTTGCGGCAACAATTTGGTCAAAGGGCGTCGCGTCGGTGTTGAAGGTCGTATGCAGGTTCGCAATTATGACGCACAGGACGGTTCGAAGCGCTACATCACGGAAGTTATCGCCGATGAAGTCGAGTTCCTCGACTCTAGAAATGCTCCGCATGACGGCGGTTTTTCGGGCAGTGCTCCGCAGAGTGCGCCGGAACCGCCGCAGAGCGGTGACCAAGGCTTTGGTCCATCCATCCCGGAAGAACAAATTCCATTTTAAGGGAGGGGAATTATCTTGATGAGACGCGATAGAGGCCGCAGACCTCGTAGGAAAGTCTGTTCTTTCTGCGTAGACAAGGTCGAGCATATCGACTACAAGGACGTTGCAAAGCTTCGCCGCTTCGTTACGGAGCGCGGTAAGATTTTGCCGCGCCGTATTTCCGGCAACTGTGCAAAGCATCAGCGCCAAGTAACGCTTGCTATCAAGCGCGCGCGCAACATCGCACTTCTGCCGTTCACAGCAGAATAAACAGCGTTATAAAAGCCCCGCAGGTTTGAAGCCTTGCGGGGCTTTTTGTGCAGAAAGTCGGCTTTTATGCCCAATGCTTTTTGCGCAGGAAAAAATGAATGAGTTTATCCGACAGCGGTGTCAGCAGGAACCAGCTTGTGACGATGAGGTTTAAGGACATTGAGCCGACGAGAAGGTCGGTGATCCAATGTGCGCCGGACATGATGCGCGGAAGGGAAAAGAGGACGATGACCGCGACGGCAGCGAGAAAGGCGCGCTTTTTTAAATAGCGGAACATGTAGAGGGAAAAGAGGATGAGAACCATGCCGTGATCGCCGGGAAAGCTCGTGCTGGACCAATCCTTTGCGGGCAATTGGGTAAGCTTGGAGACAAGGTTGACATGCTCTCCGTTGGTGAAAAAGAACTTTGTGGGGCTTGCGCGGTCAAAGTCGATGAGATTTCCGACCAGCCGCGCGGCGATGGCGGTCAGGAGCATGACAACGCCCATCGCGAGCAGAAAGTGTCTGCCTTGTGCGTCCGCCTTTTGGTAGTAGTAAAGAAAGATGGCGAGCATGAAGAGAAAGGCGACGGCGTCGAATGCTCGCAGATTCGTAAAGGCGACTAGGTAGAGAAACGCATTGCTTTTATCAAGGAAATTATTGAAAAAATAGAAGACATTTCGGTCGAGTACAAACCAAGAATCGGCGCCTGCCCAAGGAAAGTGCAGGCTGATCAAGAGGAGAATGCCTAAGATGTTGCAGGCAAGGAGGAGGGCAATTCGTTTTTTCGTCATATAGCATCGCCTTTCTTTATCACGCAGATGCGATCGATGCGTGCGCGATCCATTTTCTTGACTTCGAACGTGAAACCGTTCCATTCACAGGACTCGCCGACTTTTGGAATGTGGCCGAAGTAGCTCAGAAGAAAGCCGCCCATCGTCTGGTAGTGGTCATGCGCTTCTTCCGGCAGTTCTTCGAAGTCGAATCGCTCTTTGAAATCGTCGATGGAGCAAAGCCCCTTGACAAGCCATTCATTCGCACCGACGGTGATGAAGCTGTCCTGTCTTGTGTCGACGTTCGTGCTGTTTATGTCACCGATGATCTCATTCATGAGGTCGTCCATCGTAAGAAAGCCGATGACACCGCCGTATTCATCGAGAACCATCGCTTCGTGAAGTCCTGTATAGCGAAATTTTTCAAGCACGCGGAAGCACTCCATGGCACGCGGTACGAAGAGCGGCTTCCGAATGAAGTCTGTCAGCTCGATATCCTTTTTTGAAAGGGCAGCATTCAGAAGTTCTCTGCCGTAGAGAACGCCGCAGAAGTCGTCAAGACTTTCACGCCCGACGGGGTAGATGTCGGCGGG
>CAUVCH010000086.1:0-4843 GCA_963550265.1 uncultured Mitsuokella sp.
CCCACTGGACTCATGAGAAGACCAAGAAACGCGAGATATAAGGGCGGCCAATGCGACCAACTGCGATGCCGCTTCCGCCATACGGCGAAATTCGTCTGCGGAGCCCCTTCGACCTTGTCGGGAAAGATAGCGCCTGCCATAGAAAAAGCCGCTGAGAGAAAATCCTCTGTCACCGCATAGACAATGACCCCCGTCAAAATCTCATGATTCACCCACTTCATACCGTTCTCCGCTTTAATGCTTTTTTCAGATAAAACAGCTTACAAAAAACAAGTTAATTTATATTTTACCATAGAAGCGAAACAAATTGTAGTCATTTCCTCTATTATGCTTTCGCCAAATAAAAATCCAGCAGGGGATCTGCCGCTGCCTATGCGAAATTAGATTTTGGACGAATCCGAAGAAATATGATAGACTGGCTTACTGTAACAATAGCATTCACAAAATACCCCGTTTCACAAAAAGGACAAACATGAACGAAGAAAAAATCTTTCACATTCTATCCGATGAACTTTTCATCCGCCCTGTGCAAGTCAAAGCGGCGGCGGAACTTCTCGATGCGGGCAACACCGTCCCCTTCATCGCCCGCTATCGAAAGGAAGCAACAGGCTCCCTGGAAGACGAGCAGCTGCGCAGCCTGGAAGAGCGCCTTACCTACCTTCGAAATATCGCCAAGCGCCAAGAAGAAATTCTCAGCAAGATTGAAGAACAGGGAAAACTAACGGATGCTCTTCGCGCCGCCATCGATAAGACAACGAAACTGCAAGACCTTGAAGACCTCTATCTCCCTTACAGGCAAAAAAAGCGTACCCGTGCACAGATGGCTCGCGAACGAGGTCTTGAGCCTCTGGCAAATGAGATGCTGTTACAACAGGACACCACAGGCGATATCCTTGCTATAGCGTCAAAATTTCTATCGGATGAAAAGGAATTTTTCTCAGCAAAAGACGCGCTCCAAGGTGCGCGCGACATCGTAGCGGAAAACATCATGGAGATGTCCGACGTACGCAAAGCCATGCGCGACTATATCTTTAAGAATGCGCAAATCGTGACCGAACTATCCGATAAAGCGCCCGAAGAAGACACACAGGTCTTTATGATGTACGAGAGCTACAGCGAACCTGTCTGCGATCTTCCATCACACCGCATCCTCGCCATCAATCGCGGTGAAAAAAAGGGTGCATTAAAGGTCAAACTTTCCATCGATCACGCAGCATCCACCGCACGCATCCTCCGGCGCTTCGTACGCGGCGACTCTATCTGGAAAGGCGAGATAGAAGCAGCCATTGACGATGGCTACAAGCGTCTTCTTTTTCCCGCTCTCGAGCGCGAAATTCGCTCTGCTCTCACCGAACATGCAGAAGCTCAAGCGATTCGCATCTTCGGCGCAAATTTGAAGCAGCTTCTTCTACAGGCACCGCTTGCGGGAGAGACTGTCATGGGGCTCGACCCTGGATATCGCAACGGCTGTAAGATGGCTGTCGTTGATCCAACAGGTACCGTTCTCGACTATGGCGTTATTCAGATTACGCAGGGCGAAAATGCTAAAGAAGCCGCAGAAAAGAAGATTCTCGCTTCCATCCAAAGAAACGGTGTTACGCTTCTTTCTATCGGCAATGGCACAGCATCCTACGAAACCGAGCAATTTGCAGCAAATCTCATCCGCGACAACCAGCTGACGAACGTCCATTATCTCATTACAAACGAAGCCGGTGCCTCCGTTTACAGTGCATCGAAACTCGCAAAGGATGAGTTAGGCGATTACGATGTCGTCATCCGCGGTGCCGTCAGCATCGCCCGCCGCGTCCAAGACCCGCTCGCAGAACTCGTCAAGATCGACCCGCAGGCTATCGGTGTCGGGCAGTACCAGCACGATGTCAATCAGAAGGCGCTGAAAGAAACACTGTCGGACACCATCGAAGACGCCGTCAATCATGTCGGCGTCGATCTCAATACAGCTTCGCCCGCACTCCTCGAGCACGTCGCTGGTCTCACGAAGACGACTGCCGGAAATATCGTCGCCTACCGCATGAAAAACGGTGCTTTCAAAAGCCGCAAAGACCTTCTCAAAGTATCGCGTCTCGGTCCTGCTGCTTTCACACAATGCGCGGGTTTTCTCCGCATTCGCAACGGCGATACCCCACTCGATAATACCGCCATTCATCCCGAATCCTATGCGCTTGCAGAAAAAATTCTTAAAAAGCTGCATGTCACGGCGGAGGACCTTCTCGACAAAGACAGCCTAGAAGATCTTTCACTAAAACGCCGCTTCTATACACAGGAAAAAGAAGAAACCCTAGCGAAAGAATTGACTGCTGGTTTGCCGACCGTCCACGATATTCTCGATGCCCTCGTCGCCCCAGGCCGCGATCCGCGCGACAATCTGCCCGCTCCGCTTACGCGTCAAGCGCCTGTCAAGCTAAGCGACATCACGCCCGGCACCATTTTGCGCGGCACCGTGCGAAACATCACCGACTTCGGCGCCTTTGTCGACATTGGGCTCCATCAAGATGGACTCATCCACATTTCAGAGCTTGCCAAACGACACGTCAAGCATCCGCTCGATGTTCTTTCCGTCGGCGATACACTTCGCGTCATGGTCATCAGCGTCGATGAAAAGCGAAATCGCATCGGCCTGTCTTTAAAACGCGTTCCTAAGGAGGCAAACGCATGAGCCAAAGAAATCTATTAAATGAAACTATCCAAAAGATTCATCCTGTTGACCCTTCCATCACAGAGAGTGCCAAACGTATCCTCGAAGAAAAGATGCACGGAGATGGCGCTGCCTTCGGCACGTTAAAAGATCTGCTCTTTCGCTACCTTGCCATTTGCAACACAACGGATGCGGATCATATTCATAGGCCAAAGTATGCGACTGTCATCGCCTGTGCGGATCACGGTGTCGCAGAAGAAGCCGTCAGTGCTTACCCCATCGACACCACCGTCGAGATGATGAAAAATTATCTCATCAGCCGCGGGGGGGCAGCAAATGCTTTCTCCTCCTTCATCGGCTCGGAACTGCTCGTCGTCGACATGGGTACAAAGAAAGACATCGGTGACCTGCCCGGACTCATCAAACGGCGCATCGCCAACGGTACAAAGAATATGGCACACGGCGCTGCCATGACGCGAGAAGAAGCCGTCACTTCTCTCGAAGTCGGTATCAAGCTTGCGCAAGAGCTCATTTCCCGCGGCATAAACATCATCCTGCCCGGCGAAATGGGCATCTCCAACACAACCGCTTCTGCTGCTATTACAGCTGCCGTCTGCCACATGGGCGCCGAAGAGGTTACAGGGCGCGGCACAAATATCTCAGATCAGCGCCTAAAGCACAAGACAGAAATCGTCCGAAAGATACTTGCCATCAATATGCCCGATGCCAGGGATGGCATTGATGTTCTCGCAAAAGTCGGCGGTTTTGAGTTTGGATGCATTGCAGGACTCATCCTAGGTGCCGCCGCTGGCCATGCCGCTGTCATTCTCGACGGCGCAAACTCAAGTGCCGCCGCGCTCATCGCAGCAACACTTTCCCCTCATGCGGTCGACTATCTCATCGCATCGCATCTCGCGTCAGAAAAATCACATCGCGAATCCATAAAACATCTCGGGCTTACTCCTTTTCTATCCCTCGATCTGCGCCTTGGTGAAGCCATCGGCTCATCCATCGCAAGTTCTATATTAAACCATATGATCGGCCTCTGGCAGCTTCTCGCACATCTTCCCGAAAAACCAGAAATTCCGCGCTTCGAGCAAAAATGCATGCCGAAGTTTTCCCAAAAGATTACCGACAAGACCTTTGACTTCTATCTACGCACCATGCAGGATCTCGACAAAGAGTCTATGGAAAAATGTCGCCATCGCCTTGACAATCTTGCAAAGCCCATACATAGTCTCGGCTTTCTCGAAGAAATCGCTATCGAAATTGCTGGCATTATCGGGGAAGAGCGTCCTGCAACTGACCAAAATGCAGCCCTCGTCATCTTTACAAAAAACAAGCTTTCCCTTTTGTTAGAACAAATGATCGGACACATGTCTGACGATATAGAAGTTCCCCCCTATTTGGCAACTCTATACGAAGGTCTCTCTGCATCCGCAGCATTTAATTTTGGACGCGATTTAGCAGAAGAATTATCCTTATCCTACGCTGTCTTAGGACTTGCTTTCGGCAACAGCGAAGATGAAGATATTGATCAAATGTCAGGAGAATTAAGAAAAGCTTTGTTAACAGAAACAGGTGAACTTCGCTATGATCCCGAAGATTTTCTTCGTCATGCCCCTGAGAAATATCAAGAACAGATTTCCGCATTCATGGGTGCTATGATCGCTGCTGCTCATAACTGCACGCTCATTCTGCTAGATGATGCAGCAACGGAAATCATCGCACGTTACACCGAACACCTTTGTCCTGCTGTCCAGCCCTATCTTCTTCACGTACAGCCGCGTCTCATCACAGCAGGCGTACGTCTGCCCAGCGGAATCCTCAATCTATTTGGTCTCTCTATCGTATACGCCGCACTCAACATGCTGAATGAAATGAAAACCTTTGCGGAAACCAGTGTTTCCGTTGCGACCGATGGTCCTGGTGCAAAACGGCAAAGGAGAGTATAAAAGCTCCTTATCGCTGAATACATCGTGAGATACAATACAAAAGCCCCTAAAAACGAACAATATTATTCATCTTAAGGGGCTTTTATATTATGGCAGTTTTGGTACAGATTTAAGTCATCTAACCGATCTCCAAGAATCGGCCAAGTAAGAAATGCGCTGATCCCTAATGTCAAAAAGCCCAAGACAAAGCTCATATAAATCAAAAGTAAACGAGCAACAAAAAAATAAGAGCCTT
>CAUVCH010000087.1:0-4793 GCA_963550265.1 uncultured Mitsuokella sp.
AGTATCTATGATAAGAAATTCCTCTCTTTTGAAAAACAGTTGCGCGCAAAAAAAAATTATCTTATAATTTATTTTCAGCTGAGAATTTGGCGTATTATTACAGTTCTTGGAAAGGAGTTCTCTATGCAGAATTTTTTCAATGGATTTAAGGCTTTCGTCCTTCGCGGAAACGTAGTCGACATGGCCGTCGGCGTTATTATCGGCGGCGCTTTTGGCAAGATCGTATCCTCTCTTGTCAATGACATCATCATGCCGCCCATCGGCAAGATGATCGGCGGAATCGATTTTTCCAATCTTTTCATCATTCTTGGGGACGGCACAGCGACAACGCTTGCAGAAGCGGAAGCACAAAAACTCCCTGTCATCGCCTACGGCAGATTTTTAACAAATACACTGGATTTCCTCATTATGGCATTCGTCATCTTCTGCTTTATCTCGCTGCTCAACAAGCTAAAGCGCAATGAACCGGCACCGAAGGAATATCTCTGCCCTTTCTGCCGTCAGCCTGTTGCAAAAGAAGCAACGCGCTGCCCGCATTGCACATCGGAAATGACGCCAGTATAAGCTATGAATACTACCCTCAAAATCCAAATTAAACAAAACTCGTCAAAGAACTATAAATAAAAATACAGGAGCACCAACTCGTACATATTGGCGCTCCTGTATTTTTTTCGATAAAAAATAAGCAAGACTTGCGTCCTGCTATATTTTTTATTCAGCGGAGATGACCTCCCTGCCATTGTAATAGCCACATTCTGTGCAGACATGATGCGGCATCTTCGGCTCATGGCACTGCGGGCAAGCGACGTAGCCAGGTGCCGTCAGTTTCCAGTTCGCACGACGCTTGTCGCGGCGAGCCTTAGACGTTTTTCTCTTAGGTACTGCCATTTCGTACACCTCCTTAATCAGGGTGAATTATATGTATCATTCTTCTTTGTCATTTGACAAAAGAGATTTCAGTGCCGCCACGCGCGGATCGGGAACGAAGGTATCGCAATGACAGCTTCCTTCGTTAAGATCTTGGCCACAAACAGGACAAAGCCCCTTGCAGTCCGGTTTACAAAGCTTTGCGAGCGGCTGACTAGCTATAATCGTATCACGTACAAGCGAAGTGATATCTATGCAGTCATTGATCATCTTTTCCCATTCGTCTTCCGGTCTGGCTTCACGAGAAAATTCCTCTGAAAAGCTATGCCTTTGCGCTTCACGCGTCGGTTTCAAACAACGATCGCAGAGAAACTTTTTCATACATGTTACCATGCCCTCTGCGCGAAAGCGTTCGCCTGCCACACGGACATGACCACGGACATGCACTTCCCCTTCGATTTCATAGTCCTCACCGTCAATCGAAAGCTCTTTGGCATCAACGGTAAAGGAAAACGGAAGCTTTCCGTAAGGCTCTTGAGCAAGCTCTGTAATATCAACATACATCGGTAAAAACCTCATCATATTATAATAGACTGATTTCACATTGTCAAGGAGCTCCCCTTAATATTTTGGCGGACGAATTTCAATAGCCACCATAGCAGTGGTAAATTTCCTGAAGTGCTTCGTGCTGCACGGCTTTCAAGGGAACACCGTTCTTTTGAGCAAGCTTCTTACAGTCCTCATACTCTGCCGAAACGCTGACTATGTGACCGTTCCACACACTGATTTTCAAGTGAACCTCGCCGTATTTTGTTTTCGTCACCTCGATGCGGCGCTTTGCCTCGAGGCGTTCCGCAACGGGCATAACACGAAGACCGATACTCGTCGATTCCTGAAAGATAAGATCCGTCAATTGCTCTCTATGTATCTCGTCCACAAGGACGGAAAGCATCGCTGACGGACGATTCTTTTTCATATAGATCGGTGTCGACCAAACATCAAGCGCACCTTCATCCAGCAGTCGTTCATAGAGATACCCAAAAATCTGCGGGCTCATATCGTCGATGTTGGCTTCCAAAATACAAAGCGACGACGTGCCTATTGCTTGCTGATCGCCAAGGTAGAGACGGACAACATTCGGCGTTTCAAGGTCCCAACTGCCCGCACCATAGGCGATGCGTTCCGTAACAAAACCACGGGGCAGACTTTCGCTGTACTCGGCAAGCGCAGCAAGAACTGCCGCGCCCGTCGGTGTTGTAAGCTCCTTCTTTACCCCGAGATGATACGTGCACCAACCGAGGAGAAGCTCCGCCGTCGCAGGCGCTGGAACAGGCATGATGCCATGAGCACACGTTACCGTACCTGTCCCTGTATTGACATCGGATGCAAATACTTTCTCTATACCGAGATAGTCAAGCGCAAGCGCCGTCCCGACGATATCGACGATGGAGTCCACAGCGCCGACTTCGTGGAAGTGAACTTCGTCAGCAGGCCTATCATGTACTTTTCCTTCGGCCTTAGCGAGCACTTCAAAAATCTTGATTGCCTTTTTCTTTGCCCCTTCTGGAATCTCAGATTCTCTGATGATGTTACGAATATCTGCCATAGAGCGATGCACGTGCGGCATATGCACATGGCTGTGGTCATGACTGTGCCCATGTGTGCTCTCCGTGCCGTCTGCAAGTTCTATATCGACATATGCCGCATGAATGCCGCATTTTTCCACCATGGACTGATGAAAAGCGAACTCGCCTGCCATAGGGAGTTTGTTCAGCTCACCGACGATATAATCCCTGGGGACGCCCGCTTCCAGGAAGGCGCCCAGCAGCATATTGCCGCTCACACCAGAAAAACAATCCAGATAGATAGCCTTCATCGAATGCTCTCCATTCCTTTCCTATCCGTATAAAAAGTGCTGCTCCGTATCGCGTCACTTTGCCATGAGGATATGTGCCGCCATGACAGCCGCACCAAAGCCGTTGTCAATATTGACGACAGCGACACCAGATGCGCAGCTGTTCAACATGGCAAGCAGTGCCGAGACACCACCTAGCGATGCACCGTAACCGACACTTGTCGGCACGGCAAGGACAGGCGCACTTGTCAGCCCGCCTACGACGCTGGCGAGTGCGCCTTCCATGCCTGCGCAAACAAGGATCACGCTTGCTGCACGAATGTCCGCAAGGTGTGCAAAGAGACGATGAATGCCCGCAACACCGCAGTCGAAATGCGTCACTGTCTCAATTCCCATGAGTTCTGCCGTAAGCCATGCTTCTTCTGCGACGGGGATGTCGCTCGTCCCTGCCGTAAGAATCAATAGTTTCCGCCCCACTGCAACAGGCTCTACCTTGCGGCGCAAAAAGAGAACGCGTGCACGTGCTTCATATACGGCTTCCGGCAGTTTCTTGCACACGAACGCCGCCTTTTCCGCATCGACACGCGTTGCCAGTATGCTTTTTTCACTTCGCGTTAAGAGCGCTTCCATGATGGCAAAGATTTCTTCTGCGGTCTTTCCCTCGCCATAGATGACTTCGGGAAAGCCGCGTCGTTTTTCCCGCGCATAATCGATATTGGCAAAGCGAAGGTCATCCACCCCCTCTGCCTGCAGCTCCTTCACTGCCTCATCTTCCGAAATGCGCCCTGCCTTTACAGCTGCAAGAATCTCACGCAGACTATCTTCACGCTTCATTTTTCTCCGCCTGTCGTTGTTCCTGCTGCGGCTGTGCCTGCGATTGCTGCTGCATCACAGGCGGACGCGGACGACTCAGCTGTTTTTGTGCCTGCTGGAGGACATTCAATGCCTGTTTTAACCCGCCTTCTGCCTGTTGGACGCCTTGAAAGGTTCCTGACACATGCCGAATGAGTTGATCAAACACTTGAGCAGCGTATATATCTGCATCCGACTGAAGTTTTTCTGCATTTGCCTTTGTGCGCTCAAGAATCTCTCTTTCCTTCTGCTGCGTCTGCTCAAGAACTGTCTTAGCCTTTTCTCGCGCTTCCTTGACAATGGAGTTCTCTTCTGTCAAACGCTCGGCGAATTCCTTTGCCTCGTTGATAACATGTTCTGCTTGTGTTCTCGCTCTCTGAAGGATCGCCTCTTCATTTTCCATAATTTCATCCGCACGTTTCAGCTCGCTTGGCAGCTCTTTGCGTAGTTCCTCAACATAACGAAGCAGAGCTTTGTCATCGATAACGATCTTTCCAGTAAAGGGAAGCGTACGCGCTCCTGCGACCATGCCTTCGATCTGATCCAAAGTATCTAAAATAGACATATATATTGCTCCTTTATTCTGACACGTTGATACGCGGAAAGTCTTCCATCGTTTTGCTTGCTATAGCCCCTTCGCCTCTACCGCCTTGATTACGCTATCGGGAACCAGCCCATCCAGCCGCCCGCCGAAACGGATGATCTCACGAACGCCCGACGAACTCACGAAGGAATATTCCGGCCGCGTCAAAAGGAAAACCGTGTCGATATCCAGACGAAAATGACGAATCATATACGCTTCATTCTGCTCGTATTCCAGATCCTTCACCGAACGAACGCCGCGCACGATGACATGGGCATCAATCTCACTCATATACGTCGTGATAAGACCGGAAAATGAGGAAACACGTACATTCTTTAAATGTTTTGTCGCATCTTCCAGAAAGGCAAGGCGTTCCTCCACTGTAAAAAATGGTTTTTTTGCAACATTGTGGAAAACACAGACGATGAGCTCGTCAAACATTTTTGCGGCACGCTCAAAAATATCGACATGCCCCGCCGTCACAGGGTCAAAACTTCCCGTGCAAACTGCCCGTGTCATGAATCAGCCTCCATGTTCTACATCTCATTTTTAGATACGATGCTCGCTGAAAAAAACTGACCTTCGTCACCGCACCGTAACGCCGTGAAAGAACGCAGGTCAGTGTCTCAGATGAAA
>CAUVCH010000088.1:0-4748 GCA_963550265.1 uncultured Mitsuokella sp.
AGAGAAAAAGAAAATTTCACAGAGAAAAGAGAACATTCTCGATTTCTCTACGCAATTTACGCTACACACCTATGGTCTCCGCTTCCTTGCCAAGATACTTATTTCGAAGCTGACCACAGGCAGCGTTGATGTCTGCTCCCATCTCGCGGCGAAGCGTAACATCGATATGATGCGTCCTTAAATATCGTTCGAAAGCATCGATACGCCTTGCACTTGGCCGAAGCAATCCGCGCTCTTCTACAGGATTGATGGGAATGAGATTGACGCTTGCCAACTGCCCGCGCAGAAGCTTCACAAGATGCCTCGCTTCTTCCTCTCCATCCGTCAGATGATCGATTAAGATGTATTCATACGTCACCCGACGCTTTGTCGCATCTGCGTAATGCTTCGCTGCCGCAACGACATCGCCGACAGCATATTTCTTTGCAATCGGCATGATGCGCTCTCGCAACGTCTGATACGGCGCATGCAGGGAAACCGAAAGCGAAATCGGTATACCCTCGTCTGCCAGACGATACATAGCAGGAACAATGCCAGAGGTAGAAAGTGTGATACTTCGATAGCTCATACCTAAAATATCTTGGTCATGCAGACGATGAACATAGGCGAGCACGTTGTCGTAATTTATCAGCGGTTCCCCCGCTCCCATGATGACGCAGGTGCTGACCTTCTCACCTTCTACGCGAAGCATGTCATTGATATAAACGGCTTCAGAAAGGATTTCTCCTGCCGTAAGATCGCGTGTAAGACCGTGGAGCGTAGACGCACAAAATGCACAGCCCATACTGCATCCCGCCTGTGTAGAAACACAGATACTATTGCCATACGGCTGACGCATGAGTACGGCTTCCACCGCAATGCCGTCATAAAACTCCAGAAGAAATTTCGTTGTCCTACCGTCCTTCGAGTCCAGCCGACGCTTGAGTTTCGGCATACCAATCACAAATTTTTCGGCAAGCCTTTCCCGAAGGTCTTTTGGAAGGTTCGTCATCTTAGAAAAATCCTGCACACCTGCCTGATACATCCATTTTGCCATCTGCTTTGCACGATAGGCAGGTATCTCAAACGGCGATAACGCATCCTGAAGTTCCGCAACAGTCATACCAAAGATGTCGGTTTTCTTCACGAACCTTTCTCCCTTCACGAAAGTTCAGCCTTCCTATAAGGAAGGCTTTAATGCATTAGCGTCTTCTCATCCGCGCGATAAAAAAACCATCGGTATTGTCAACATGAGGCATGAGCTGTATCATATCATCCTCTCGATGCAGCTGCACGCTTTCCGTTATTTCCGGCAAAAAGTTTCCCGCTTTTTCAAGCATGAACTCCTCATGTGCTGCAAGGAAAGATTCGATGACATCTCTGTTTTCTGTCCGCTCGATTGTACAGGTGCTATAAACGAGCGTCCCTCCTGTTTTTACCGCTTTTGCCGCACTCTCCAGTATCGCAAGCTGAAAGATTGGAAGTTCCTTTAAGCTCCCTAAAGTCTTTCGCCACCGCGCATCCCCCTTCCGGCGAAGGACGCCAAACCCAGAACACGGCGCATCGACGAGAACGGCATCTGCCCTTCCCGCATAATGCGCACCGATTTCCCTAGCATCGAGGAGCACGGGAGTTATGTTTGTAATACCCAGCCGCTTTGCATTTTCTCGAATACGAGCGAGTTTATGCTCATAAATATCACAGGCAAGTACGTGCCCAGCATCTCCCATCTGTGCTGCAATATGCGTCGCTTTGCCGCCGGGGGCAGCGCAGGCATCTATGACAAAATCTCCCCTATTTGGATGCAAAATATGTGCGACAAGCATCGAACTTTCATCCTGCACCTGCACATATCCTTCTTGAAGGGCTTTCATCGCATCCAGCGATCCATGAGATAGAATACGAATACCTTCTGGCGCCCATGATGACGACTCTGCCTTTACACCTTCCACTGCCAAACGCTTCATGATATCATCCCGCGTCGCACGAAGTGTATTGACGCGCAGAGAAAGCACAGGTTCTTCATTGTTGAAGCGGCAAAGGGCTTCCGTCTGATGAAAGCCAAATTCCTTGACCCAATGCTTCACAAGCCAGAAAGGATGCATGGCACGAAGGGCAAGCCCTTCCGTCGCCCTTCCTTTTCCTTCGGGGAACGCCGCACGCTCCGGCTCGCGCACGGCGGTGCGAAGGATGCCGTTCACCATGCCGCTCAGCCGCAGAAATCCCATGCATTTGGCGAGCTCAACGGAAGTATTACAAACAGCAGACGGCGGTACCTTGTCGAGAAAAAACAGCTGATAGATACCCAGACGAAGAATTTCCCGCACGGTCGGCTGCATCTTCGAAAGCGGCCGCGTGATGTATTTCTTTAACATCCAATCAAGTGTATCGCCTGCCTTGACCGCACCGTAAACGAGTTCTGTCAAAAAACGCCGGTCGGTTTCCGTAAACCGCCCTGCCTTTAATGCTTTTCCAAGGGCAACATTGGCATATGCCCCTAACTCGTGCACCTCAAAGAGGACGCGTACTGCTGCTTCACGCGCTTTGTCCATGTGGATTCTCTCCCTCATCCTGCACTGCGTTCACTTCCTGTCGGTTGGAAAGCTCTGCGATTTTTTCACTGTTATTTCCTTCTTTGCCATGTTCTTTCTTCACGAGAATGATTTTTTCAAGCTGCGCGCGAACTTCTGCCATGTCAACGTGTGTATTGTAGCAAGGTCCATTGGGACGAATATTCAGAACACCGACCGCGGGAAGCGGATAGACATCTTGAATCCCACTCATAAGATCGCGCTCACAGGCGATGGCAAGCACAGCTTTTGGTCGTGTCTTATAGACGATTTGCCGTGCCAACGTGCCGCCTGTCGCGATGAAGAAGTGAAAGCCCATCTCATGTGAAAGTTTCACAAGCTCGCCGACATCGCATCCGCCGCAGCGCTTACAGTTATCTGGATCGCGTGTCACTTTATGCGGACATTTCGCAAGCTGCAGGCAATGCGGCGTTATAACCAGAAGCCTGTCTGCCGGCACGCGGATGCGCATGCGCGCAAAGAGCAGATTGCTGACTTGAATAAAGGAGCCTTCCAGCTTTCGGCGCGAGATACCAAAGAGTTTTCCAAGGCGCACCGCAAAGGAAAAGAGCATGTTGATGAGCTCATACACCTGTCGCTGTAAGAGAGGAAGGTATGGAAGCCCCGCAACGGCGAGCACCATGTTGAAAATGCCGAGAAAAGCTACAACCGTTATGACGGACAAAACCCCGCCTAAAATCCAAGGAAGCGCCGGTTGAATCCTAGCGAGCCCCGGCACACCGATATACCAGATAACGGAAAGGATACCGGCCATAAGAGCGGTCGAAAGCAAAAGCATACCGATAAAGACACGCTTTTGAGGCTTTGTCGCGCGAAAGGATTCGCCAAGCCTGTTCACCTCGTTCTTTTCCATTTTTTCTTTCTCGCCCATCATCTTATGTTCAGCCTTCAAACTTTGCCGGAAAGAGAATACCGTGACCATTTAGATACTCAGCTGCTGACATACGCTTCTTTCCAGGTGCTTGAAGCTCTAAAATCTCAATGCAGTCATCTGCCGTCGCAACGACAAAACCTTTTTTCTTATCCGCCTCGACAATCGTACCCGGCGCTTCCTTCGCCCTGCACTTCAAAGGGCACGTCTTCCAAATCTTGAATTTTCTGCCGTTTAAGAACGTAAAGGCGCCCGGCGCAGGGTCAACAGCCCGAACGAGATTATGAATTTCATATGCTCGTTTATCCCATGCTATATGCACCATCTCTTTTTCGATGCGCGGTGCATAGCTCGACACGCCTGTCTGCGGCGTACGCGTCAGCGTCCCTTCAGCGATGTGCGCCAGCGTATCTATCAAAAGTTTCGCACCAAGGTTCATTAATCCGTCATGAACTTCTTCAAGTGTCGTATCTGCTCCAAGAGGAAATTCATCTTTGAGGAGCATATCGCCGGTATCAAGTCCTGCATCCATGAACATCGTCGTGACGCCCGTCTTCTTCTCACCATGCATTAAACACCACTGCATCGGCGCCGCTCCGCGATAAGCAGGCAAAAGCGACGCATGTACATTAATGCAACCGAGCGGTGGAATATCTAAAATGTCCTGCGAGAGAATCTGTCCAAAGGCAACGACGATGATAAGATCTGGATTCTGCTCCCTGAGGAAATCCACAAATGCCGTCTCCCTGACCTTCTTCGGCTGCCAGACAGGAAGTCCGTTCTTTTCCGCCCATGCCTTGACCGGCGATGCCGTGAGTTTCTGTCCGCGTCCACGCGGCTTGTCTGGCTGTGTAACGACGCCGAGCACATGCGTCGCAGCATGAAGAGCGGCAAGGCACGGCACAGAAAATTCTGGAGTTCCCATGAAAATGACACGGAAATCCCTCATACCTGTTTCCCCCTGTGGATGCTCTCTGCAATGTCAATGAAAAGCTGACCTTCAAGATGATCCAGCTCGTGCTGAATGCAACGTGCAAGAAGACCGGTCGCTGTCAGTGTCTGCTTTTTGCCGCGACGATTCATGAACTCGACCTTCACCTTTGCCGAACGCTTCACCTCACCGAAAATATCGGGAATGGAAAGGCATCCCTCTGTATCCACTGCCTCGCCCTCACGAAATTTGATGATGGGATTGATGAGTTCGATGAGTCCGTGGTCATCCTGACAGTCGATGACCACGACGCGAATTTTCTCACCGACTTGCGGCGCAGCAAGTCCGACACCGTCATTTTGATACATTGTCTCTG
>CAUVCH010000089.1:0-4701 GCA_963550265.1 uncultured Mitsuokella sp.
CCCCGTCTCACGAACGACAGGAACCGTACCATAGCGCATGGCAACGAGCTGACCGATACCACAAGGCTCAAAATCTGACGGCATGAGAAAGATGGTCGCCGATGCATAGATCTTCTGTGCCAACGCTTCAGAGAAGCGGATGTTCACCGAACACTTCTGCGGGAAACGCCATTGAAGCCCTTTGAACCAGTCCTCATAAACTTTGTCGCCCGTGCCCAGGACGATAAATTGAATATCCTCATGGCCGAGAATCTCATCCATCATGCGAACGATGAGATCCATGCCCTTGTTTGGAACAAGGCGCGAAATCACCGCAACGATCGGTGTGTTGCGCTTGACAGGAAGTCCCAATTCTCTTTGAAGCTCCATTTTATTGTCGAGCTTGCTGTCGAAGGAATCCGCATCGAAGGTCTTATAAATATTCGCATCGGTTTCCGGATTATAACAATCGTAGTCAATGCCATTGATGATGCCGAAGAGCGTATCTTTTCGTGAGCGCAGCAGCCCATCCAAACCTTCGCCGAAATACGGGGTCTGTATCTCTTCAGCATATGTCTTGCTGACCGTCGAAATGAAATCCGAGTAAATGATACCGCCCTTCATGAGGTTGACTGCATCATAAAATTCGAGATCTCCGTTATTAAAATACTTCCAGTCGATTCCAAGCGTATCTTCCATGATATCCTTCGGGAAAACACCTTGATACTTGAGATTGTGGATCGTAAACAGCGTTTTTATCTTTTGATAGCGCGGATCCTCGATGTGTTCGAGTTTTAAATAAACGCTGACAAGAGATGTATGCCAATCGTTCAGATGAAGAACATCCGGCCAAAAGTCCATCTCTGGCAGAAGACGCAAAATAGCGCGAGAGAAGAAAGCAAAGCGCTCGGCATCGTCGTCATAGCCGTAAAAACCATCTCTCTTAAAGTACTCTTCGTTATCTACGAAATAATACGTCACGCCGTCCATCGTGAGCGTATCGAGCCCCACGTACTTCTCACGCCAAGCGACGTTCAGCTTACCGTCATAGACGTGTTTCATCTTGCTGCGATATTTCTCGTCAATCAAGCCGTACTTCGGCATGATGACACGGATATCCACACCATCTGCTACAAGGGATTTCGGAAGTGAGCCCGCCACATCGGCAAGACCTCCTGTCTTGGCAAATGGTGTTGCTTCTGATGCTACAAACAGAACTTTCATCGCTGTATCCCCCTCTTTTTTATTCCCAAAGTTTACTGCGTATGGGCGGCGTTTCCCCTGTTCTTTCCGCCCACACAAATCTATATCCTTACAATGCCGATTTAAGCTTCTCGGCGCCGGCGTTTATTGATGCGCCTAGAATGATGTGTCTTGCGCACGCCGGATGTCCGATGCGAAGGTGCATTCTCAGGTTTGGCAGAAGTGTCTGCCGCACGTTCCTGCTTTGTTTTACCTTTCTTTGCTGCCGGTGTATCTTTCTTTGCCGCAAGCTCTCCTTCCGATGCGCTGTCCTCATGCCCCTTGGCGACGACCTGTACCGGTGCGCCCTCGACGACAAGTTTTGCGCCCGCCTGACTTTCGAGGCGAAGATATACGGTCGCCAGCGGCGGAAGCGTCAGGACAATGGACTGATCGCGGTCGTGCCATGCGACGTTCTGGCTCTTCAAGACACCGTCATTCTTCACGCCGCTGCCGCCAAAGGCCGCATCGTCCGTATTCAAAACCTCGACATAATTGCCCTTTGCCGGCACGCCGATGCGATAGTCATGACGCACTTCCGGCGTAAAGTTGCAGACGACAATAACGAATTCGCTACCGTCTTCCGAGCGGCGAAGGAAGGTAATAACGCTGTTCTCATTGTCATTGCAGTCGATCCATTGGAACCCATTCCACTCGAAGTCCACCTGCCAGAGTGCCTTTGTTTCCGTGTAGAACTTATTTAGTGCACGAGAGAATGTGATGAGCTTTGTGTGCATCGGATATTCCTGCGGCAGATGCCAATCCAGGCTATCGTCGTATTTCCACTCGATGAACTGTCCAAACTCACCGCCCATAAAGAGTAGCTTCTTGCCTGGGTGCGCCATCCAATAGCCAAAGAAAGCGCGCAGATTTGCAAACTTCTGCCAGTAATCTCCCGGCATCTTGCTGATGAGCGAGCACTTGCCGTGAACGACCTCATCGTGGGAAAGCGGCAGGACGAAGTTCTCACTAAAGGCATACATAAAGGAGAAGGTCAGTTTGTCCTGATTCCACTTGCGGTAAACAGGGTCGAGTGACATATAGTCGAGAGTATCGTTCATCCACCCCATATTCCATTTGTAATTAAAACCCATGCCACCCATGTAGACTGGCTTTGAAATCAAAGGCCACGAAGTCGATTCTTCAGCGATCATCAATGCCTGCGGATGGTATTTAAAAACCGTCTCATTAAGCTTCTTCAAGAAGTCCATCGCTTCGAGGTTGCCTGTGTCGCCGTATTTATTCGGCGACCACTCGCCGTCCTCACGCCCATAGTTCAGATAAAGCATATTGGCCACGGCGTCAATGCGCAGCCCATCGATGTGGAATTCTTCAAACCAGAACAGGGCATTCGAAATCAAAAAACTCTGCACTTCCGTGCGGCCGTAGTCAAAATTCGTCGTACCCCACTGCCAGTTTTCCGCTAGCTGCTCGTTGTCCGACTCGTAGAGCGTCATGCCGTCAAAGTGGCGCAGCCCCTGTTCATCCTTACAGAAATGACCGGGCACCCAATCCATGATAATGCCGATGCCTGCTGCATGCGCCTTGTCGACAAAATAGCGGAAGTCGTCCGGCGTTCCGAAGCGACTCGTCACCGCATAATAGCCAGTCGCCTGATAGCCCCACGATCCATCGAAGGGATGTTCGCAGAGCGGCATAAACTCAATGTGCGTATAGTGCATATCGGTGACGTACTTGATGAGTGCATCGGCAAGATCGCGGTATGAAAGATAGCTGCTGTCTGCACCGCGCCGCCAAGAGCCTGCATGAACTTCATACGTCAGCATCGGGCGCTCATAAGACGAGTTCTCCTTTTTCTGCTTCTGCCATGCAGCATCCTGCCACTTGTAGTTTGAAAGGTCGTAGACGCGCGATGCCGTTGCAGGCTTTTTTTCTGCATAAAAGCCATAGGGATCCGCCTTCATGATGTGCGGACCGCCCCACTGCGGTTCAATCGCATACTTATAAACGGCGCCTTCTTCCACTCCCTCGATGAAGGTGACCCAGATTTCACCATCTCGAATCTTTTCCATGCGATTCACGCGCGTGTCCCACTTGTTAAAGTCGCCGACGACGCTTACGCCCTGCGCGTGTGGTGCCCAAACGGCAAAGCGCACGCCCCGCACACCGTTTTTTACGACAGGATGCGCACCGAGCATTTCATAGGCGTGGTAATTCGTTCCCTGATGAAAAAGATATAGATCAAACTCGCTAAGCTCCGATGTTTTCAAGACGTTCTCTCCTCACTGGTTCTTTTTTCCTACTCCTTGAACATACTCCCGCTTTCACTCTTCCCCAAGAGGCGGAGAAAGGAAAGCGGGTTAAGTTAAATTGTTATGTTATATCACCTTTATCGGGCGGATGTTCCAAATGTCGCGTGCATACTCGTCGATGGTGCGGTCAGAGGAGAAATAGCCCGAATTAGCAATATTCACTGCCGACATCTTCGCCCAGCGGAGCTTATCGGCGTAGCGCTTGTAGACCTCTTCATGAGCCTTTGCATAGGCATTGAAATCCTTCAGCATGAAGAACTCGTCATTTGACTGCAGGATATTGTCAAAGAGCGACTGGAAGTGCCCATAGATGCCATTGGAAAGCTGATTCATGACGAGGCGAACGTTCTCATTCTGGTTGTATTCGTTCCATGCAGAATAAGTACCCGACGCATAGTACTCGAGGACTTCTTCCGCTGTCAGACCGAAGATAACACAGTTTTCGTCGCCGCCAACCTTCTCGCGAATCTCGATATTCGCACCGTCCAGTGTACCTAGCGTGATGGCACCGTTCATCATGAACTTCATATTGCCCGTACCGGACGCTTCCTTCGATGCCGTCGAAATCTGTTCAGAAACTTCCGCCGCCGGGTATACGATTTCGCCTAAAGAAACGCCGAAGTTTTCTATGAAGACAACCTTCAGCATACCGTGAATCATACGATCCCTATTGATGACATGTGCCACACTGTTGATAAGTGAAATCGTCTTCTTTGCTATATAGTATCCCGGCGCTGCCTTGCCGCCGAAGAAGTATGTCGTCGGCGGAATCGTATAATGCGGATCCGTCTTCAAGCGATGGTACTGGTACATGATATGCATGACATTCATCAGCTGGCGCTTGTAGGAATGAATGCGCTTGACCTGAATGTCAAAGAGCGTGTCCGGATCGATGGCAATGCCCTGCTGATCGCGGATAAGCTTTGCAAGAGCCTCCTTGCGAATATGCTTGATCTTACCAAGCTTCTCGAGGAAGGGGCGGTCATTTGTATATTTGTTGAGCGCCGTTAGTTCCTCGGGATGTCTGTGCCAATGCCCGCTGCCTATCGTCTCATCAATGACCTGTACGAGCTCCGGGTTCGCACTGATAAGCCAACGGCGGTGCGTGATGCCATTCGTCTTGTTGTTGAACTTAACGGGGGCATAGTCGTAGAAGTCTTTCAGCGTCGTACGTTTCAAAATTTCAGAATGGATGGCTGCAACGCCG
>CAUVCH010000090.1:0-4683 GCA_963550265.1 uncultured Mitsuokella sp.
ACAAGGGATCTGGATGGCGCTTTTTCATGCCATATCTGCCTTTTGCAATGCAGGCTTTGACCTCATGGGATCGCAGGGCGGCGGCTCACTCATGGCGTATGTTGCCAATCCTTGGATGAATCTTGTCATCATGGCACTTATCGCCAGCGGCGGGCTTGGCTTTCTCACATGGGCAGACCTTCACGAAAACAGATTCCGCGTGCATCAATGGCGGCTTCAAACGAAGATCATCTTGTCAATGACTGCCTTTCTCATCCTGCTTCCTGCCGTCATCTTCTACTTTGGCGACATGGGCTTTCTCACAAATGGACGTGGCCTTGCCGCATTTTTCCAATCGGTCACAGCACGCACCGCAGGCTTCAATACCATAAACATTGAGGACATGACCGAGGCGGGCAAGTGCATCATGGTACTCCTGATGTTTACTGGCGGCGCACCGGGATCGACAGCAGGCGGCATTAAGACGACAACGGCATTCACGCTCCTCATCGCCATGTTTTCCATCCTCCGCTATCGGCTGGATATCGAATGCTTCTCGCGGCGCATCTCGCTTGAAACACTGCAGGAAGCTGTTGCCATCTTTCTCCTCTACGCGCTGCTGCTCTTTTCCAGCAGTATCTTCCTCTCATACTTCGACGGGGCAGAGATGATCGACAGTCTTGTGGAAACCTCATCTGCCCTCGGTACAGTCGGGCTTTCCATTGGACTAACCGATAAACTTTCCACACCGTCAAAGTGCCTGTTAATGCTCCTTATGTACTTCGGCCGCGTCGGCGCACTCACGCTCGTCTATGCCTTCCACAGCAGGAAATCCCATCTCGTAAGGAGAGTGCCGGAGGAAAAGCTTACCATTGGTTAACCGCACGCCATGTATAATAAAAGAAAGGTCTTCCTATGAAATCCGTCCTTCTCATCGGACTTGGTCGCTACGGCCGCCATGTAGCCCGCAAACTTCACGAACAGGGCAACGAAGTCATGGCCATCGACAAGAACGAAGAACTCGTCAACCAAGTCCTGCCCTTTGTGACCAACGCACTCATCGCCGACAGTACAGACCAAAGCTTTCTCGCTTCCCTCGGCGTCCGCAACTTTGATGTTGCCATCGTCGCCATCGGCGACGACTTTCAAAGCTCACTAGAGACGACACTTCAATTAAAGGAACTCGGCGCACGCCAAATTATTGCCAGAGCCTCCAGCAGCATTCACGAAAAAATTCTTATAAAAAGCGGTGCCGACGAAGTCGTCTACCCGGAAAAACAACTTGCCCTATGGACGGCTATGCGCTATGGAAGCCGCCACCTGCTCGACTACTTTGCGCTGAGCAATCGCTACGGCGTCTACGAAGTCACCATGCCGGACATGTGGACAGGACATACCATCGGTGAGCTCGACATCCGCCGCAATTATCATGTCAACATTCTCGGGATACGCCTCGACGGTCACTTGACGGTTGACATCACGCCGAAAACCCAACTCAAGGAAAAGGACACTATTCTTATCCTTGGCAAACACGACAACATCGAAGCGATCATTGGAAAATTCTGATCGAGACTTCCCTTTTCCTCATGGTAAAAAGGCGACTTCTTCTCATCTCATGGTGAAAGATTCGCCTTTTTGTCATACTTCTATTTTCAAAAAACTTCGCATCTCAAACAACATGCTTACTTTTTAGGACGAAGAAACGGTAATTCCTGCATCAACAGCATCTCACGGAGAAGCTTCAGTGCAACGGCAGTCGATACGCCGCTGGCATCGAGCAGCGGCGCGAGCTCGACAAGGTCGCAGGCGACGACATTTGCACAGCTTATCACCTTTCGCGCAGCACCTAGAAGGTCAAGGAAGGTGACACCGCCCGCTTCCGGCGTGCCCGTGCCTGGAAAATATGCCGGGTCGAGGACATCGAGATCTATGGTAAAGTAGACGGGCTTTCCCTCGATCTTTTTCAGTACTGCTTCAAGTCCCGTAAAGTCGAACGGGGTAAGCTTTGTATGTCCCTCCTGCGCCCACTTCCATTCCGCGCGCTCACCGCTGCGAATGCCAAATTGGTATATGCGGTCATCGCCCAGCAGATCCCATACACGGCGAATGACAGAGGCGTGAGACAATTTTACCCCCAAATATTCATCTCGAAGGTCAGTATGTGCGTCAAAATGAATGACGACAAGGTCAGGATGCGCGCAAAAGACCGCGCGAAGTGCGCCGAGCGTCACGAGATGCTCACCGCCGATAAGAAACGGAAGTTTCTTATCGGATAGGATTTTCTCCGCTCGTTCCTCAATCATTGAAAGCGCGGCTTCTGTGTCACCGAACGGAAGCTCAAGGTCGCCGCCGTCAAAGACTGCCGCCTCCTCTAGGTCAAGGTCAAGATAGGGACTGTACGTCTCTAATCCATAGGATTCCGCACGCATGTGACGGCTTGCCAGCCGGGTTCCCGGACGATAGCTCGTCGTCGAGTCAAACGGTGCGCCGTAGAGTACGATGCGGCTCTCTTCATACGCGCTGTCACAGCCGAGGAAGGTCTCAATGTTCTGGTTCCACACTCTTTAACATCTCCTCTACATACGTCGGCAGTGCAAACGCACCTTGATGAAGTTTCGTATTATAATAGCGTGTCGTTATCTCCAGCTTTTCCCAAGCATCAAAGGCAACTTCTGCGACAGGATGACGCTTTTTCGCTGCAAAGCCAAAAAGCCAATGTCCCGAAGGATACGTCGGTATATGCGCTTGATAGACACGGCAGATGGGGAAGGAAAGTACAATCGCCGCATGCGCACGCTGCATCGCATAGCCGTCCTCAGGGTAAAAGGGACTCTCATGCTGATTGACCATGATGCCGTCTTCACGAAGTGCTTTATAGCAGTTGCCATAAAACTCCTTTGTGAAAAGAACCTCGCCCAGTCCAAAGGGGTCTGTTGAGTCCACGATAATCAGATCATAGGCATCCTGCGCATGACGGACGAATTTCAGTCCATCTTCAAAGTGCATAGCAATGCGCGCGTCACAAAGCTTTCCCGCTGTCTGCGGCAGATACTTTTCACACGCCTTGACGACATCTTCATCAATCTCGACGAGGTCAATATGCTCGATGCCGTCATAGCGCACAAGCTCGCGCACTGTACCGCCGTCACCACCGCCGACCACGAGCACATCTTTCACATCGGGTTTCACGCACATCGGCACATGTGTAATCATCTCATGATAGATGAATTCATCCTTTTCTGTCAGCATCATGTAGCCGTCAAGCGTCAAGAAGCGCCCGAATTCCGGCGAATCGAAAATATCTATGCGCTGAAATTCGCTCTGCTTAGAAAACACTTCCCTGTCCACCTTGATGGAAAAGGTTACATTCTTCGTTTGCTTTTCTGTAAACCAAAGCTCCATACTGTCTCCATTCTTCCTGCCGGTCTAGGGTTACTCGAGGTCATCATGTACCTCGGAAAAATAGATAACCGTCACGACGTCTTCCATCAGGATACGGCGTTTGTAGATGCGTTCGAAGTCTTCGATAAGCTCTTCACGAGAGTTGATTTCAGGATTCTGATGTCCAAGGTCACGGCTCGTCAGCGTCCCCATGGTTTTTACGCGAACTTTATCGAGGAAGGCGGTATAGAGCTTGTGCTTCGGCTCGCCCTTATCGCCGGTCGTAACCCAGACGATAGAGTTTTCCGGAAATTGTGCGCTGACGTCCCCCAGGCGGACAGTGCAGTTCTTCGTGCGCTCCATGAGCATCTTCTTATGCTTTGCCGCTTGAAAATTCAATGCCATCATGATGGTTTTCTCCTCTCTCGCCGATAAACTCCCTTACCGGCTCCTTGCATGCAGCCACGATTTTCGCATGGCTGCTATATTTCTTTTCTTTCTCGCCTTATTCGACTCTCACCGTATGTTTTCCTCCTATTTCTCTTCCTTTTGTCAGAAATCTATGATAAGATATAAATGGTTATTTAATTGCATAGGGAACATCCGCGTTTTTCTCGCATGTTTCCTACACAAGGAGGTATACTTATGCATATGAAGAAAATCATCGCTGCGATCTTCGCGCTCACCCTTATGCTCTCCGCCGCGACTGCATTTGCAGCGGATAACGTGGACATGCGTTCGATGCTCGCGGTCGACGGACACGGCGAAGGCTTTGTGACGCCGGATATGGCAACCATCACGATTGGCGTCACAACGCTCGGGCAAGACGCGAGCAAAGCACAAAATGACAATGCCTTGCAGTCCGGAAGAACCCGCGATGCCATCCGTGCACTCGGCATTGCAGAAAGCGACATACAGACGAGTAATTATTCCTTCCAGCCCAATTACGAGACGGGCGAGCGATCCAGGAATAAAATCTCTGGCTATGTCGTAAACAACTCGATCGTCGTCACTGTTCGTAATACCAAACTTGTCGGGCGCGTCATCGACACAGCACTCGCCAGTGGTGCAAACGAGATCAGCTCGCTCGATTTTTCCGCACGCGATACAGAAGCTGTCCGAAAAGAAGCCCTGCTCGCCGCAGTAAGTGACGCACGTCAAAAGGCGGATATCCTTGCGCAGGGCGTTGGAAGGCGCATCATCGGCATCAAAAGTGTCAGTGAAAACACAGGAACGCTTGAGTCCCGCCGCTTGAATTCCTCGATGCTGATGCTTGCAAAAGATGCAGCAACACCGATTGAAGCAGGCAGTCTCTCGCTGTCG
>CAUVCH010000091.1:0-4619 GCA_963550265.1 uncultured Mitsuokella sp.
GGAATACCGACAAGCCCCGAAGCGCGTGCAAAGCCCATCGGCATCAATTCGATAAAGCGCACGTCCACCAGATGATCCTTTGCCAGTCGCACGAGCTGAACCAGTTCCCCCTCATTGACGCCCTGTATCGGAACCACGTTTATCTTTTTATATCTTATACGGCTCTCCAGCAATGCTGCAAGACTTTCCCGAACGTCTAGTGCCTTCGGCGAGCGAGCAATCTTTTGAAAAATGCGTGAATCGAGGCTGTCGATGCTCAGATTTATACCATCCAGCCCTGCCGCCTCAAGTGCAGGAAGTTCTTTTTTCAGCAGTAATCCATTCGTCGTCACCGCTGTTCGCTTGATGCCAGGAACCTTCTTTAGCTCTTCAATAAAACTGGCAAGATCTTTTCGAATCAGCGGCTCGCCGCCTGTCAACCGTACCTTCGTAATGCCGAGAGACGCCAGTACGCGCACGATACGCAGAATTTCTTCATAAGAGAGAATTTCTTCATGTGCTTTCCACGAGATGCCGCCCTCCGGCATGCAGTAGCGACAGCGAAGATTACATCTGTCCGTTACCGAGATGCGAACATAGTTAATCCTTCGATGGAATCGGTCGAACATGAATCATCTCCCCCTTCTCTATGCGTGTTTCAAAACAAAACAACTTCGACTTCCCTCCCAGATTCCAGCTTTGGTGAGCCGGCAGGAATGTCGATAAAGGCATTGCAGGTTACCGCTGAGAAAAGTGCACTGGATGCGTGCTGTTTAGGCAGCATGACATAACCGTCTTCGTACCTTGCACGGATGAATCTTCGTCCGGGGCTCTCTTTCAAAAACGGTGCAGCAAGCACGGCTTTTTTCCGCAAGAGTTTTGGTTCGCGCATCCCTGCCATCTGTTGAAGGATAGGACGCGCGAGAAGCTCAAATGTCGCAAAGGCCGCAAAGGGATTGCCGGAAAGCGCAATGCCTATGCGGCCGTCGGAAAAGATATAACCAAGGACAGGTGCACCGGGCTTCATGAGGATGCGCCAAAAGATGCGCGAAGCGCCCATTCTCTTCCAGACGCTATGCATGATGTCCTTTTTTCCCACTGAAACGCCGCCCGTCGTAAGGATGAGATCCATGCCCTGCGCATCTTTTCTAAGAAGCTTTGCTGCAAGCACTGCGTCATCTGGGAGATTTCTCATTTGTTTCGGTATCATTCCCATTTCGTCGAGAAGGCTCGCCAAAAGGTAGAGGTTGCTGTTGTAAATCTTTCCTTTTGGACGCGCCTCACCAGGTGTGACGAGTTCATCCCCTGTACTTGCAAGGAGTATCCGCGGCGTGCGGTAGACGGGAATCGCACGAAATCCCTGCTCCGCCAGTACCGCGATGCAGGCAGGATTCAGTTTCGTTCCCTTAGAAGCGAGAAGCGTTCCTTTCTTTACATCCTCGCCGCGATAGCAATAGTTCTCAAAAGGCCGCAGTGGAACATCGAGATAGAGTTTGCTGCCTTCCGCGCGCACGCTCTCCTGTCGCACGACCGCATCGCAGCTTTCTGGAATCGGTGCGCCTGTCATGATGCGAAGCGCTTTGCCAAAGGGCACGTTCCCAGAAAAATAATCTCCAGCACACACTTCACCGACGATCTCCATGACGACAGGCCGCTCTATCGAAGCACCTTTCGTCGCTGCCGCTGCAAACGTATAGCCATCAAGAGGCGAACGGTTGAAGGGAGGATTGTCCAGCGCAGCATAGATGTCTTCCGCTAAGAT
This sequence comes from uncultured Mitsuokella sp., assembly GCA_963550265.1. Lineage (GTDB taxonomy): Bacteria > Bacillota > Negativicutes > Selenomonadales > Selenomonadaceae > AWVT01. Next base: position 1,742 of record CAUVCH010000091.1, read on the forward strand.
GCGCCCGCGCGCTGAAAGAAGTGAGATTCGCTCGATGTCGTTTTCAGGGCTTTGAATATGTTCTGACAACGCTGCAATCGCACGCTCCAGCGAAATATCCTGCATGATTTCTCCTCTACTTTCCAAAAGAACAGACGGGATAGTGACAAACCTTACAGTTTAGACACAGCCCACCGACGCCGAGACGACGGATATCCTTCCGCATTACCTCAATGCCCGCTATGAAACGCGGCAGAAATATATCGAATACTGTCGCAGGGTCGTGCATAACGCAGCCCGGAAGCCCCAAGATTGGAATCTGACGCCCGCCTTTTTCAACGTAAGCTACAAGGAACATCACGCCCGGAAGCACGGGCGCGCCGTATGTTACAACACGCGCAGCGACGTTCCTTATCGCTGCCGGCGTGCGGTCGTCAGGGTCGACACTCATCCCGCCGGTACAAAGGACCATGTCCATGCCAAGCGCCAAAAGTTCACGAATCGCCGCTTCTGTGTGTTCTGTCGCATCATCACTTATGCGGTGTGCATCCACCTTCAAATGAAAGGCTTTCAGCTTTGCCTCAAGGACAGGCGTAAACGTGTCCTCGATAAGACCACTTGCCACCTCAGAACCTGTCGTCACAACACCAACCTTCATCCTGCGGTACGGATGAAGGGAAAGAAGCGGCTCACTGCCTGCAAGTTTCTGAGCCTCTGCCATCTCTGCCCTTGACACCATAAGTGGAATGACGCGCATGCCTGAAAGTTTCATGCCTGCCTTCACTGGCATACCGCTTGCCAGCGTCGCGATGCAGACATCCTCGAGCTCATTCAGGGCATCGATACGCGAGGCATCTGCCATAAAGACACCATCGACCGTCGCACGAAGTTCTATTTTCCCCTCCCGTACTTCCGAGCGTTCCATGAATTGGTTCTGCGCGATGCTGCAAAGGAGCTCTGCTGCATCATTTTCATGCAGCAGAGCAGCATCTTGTTCAAAGATAAAGATATGTGCCTTGCCGAGACGATGAAGAACGGGGATATCCTCCGCACAGATGATATGTCCCTTTCGAAAGCGTGCTCCTTTCACACCATCTTTCACGATCTCTGTAATATCGTGGCAGAGAACCTCGCCGACAGCGTCTTCCACGCGGATTTCTTTCATATTAAATTGCTCCTACGTTTTCGAATAAGCCCGCAAAAGATATACATTCATCAAGAGAATAAATCCCAGAGAAAGCACGACGAGACTTCCTGCCCATAGATAGGCAAGTTCATAGTCATTTGCCTGTACAGCGGCATAGAGTGCCGTTGCCATTGTCTGTGTGACGCCTGGAATATTTCCCGCAACCATCATTGTCGCGCCGAACTCGCCGACCGACCGTGCAAAGCTTAAGATTACGCCTGCAAGAATGCCCTCTTTTGCCAAGGGCAGCAGCACTCTAAAAAACACATGAAGCTCCGATACGCCAAGTGTCCTCGCCGCCCCCAAAAGGTCGCGGTCAATTGCTACAAAAGACGCTCGCACCGTACGGTAGAGGAGCGGAAAAGAAACGACAAATGCCGCCAGAACCGCCGCCTTAAAGGTAAAGACGACGGGAATGCTATGCTCGATTAAAAATGCGCCGATTGTGCTCTGTTTTCCCAAAAGCAACAGAAGAAAGAATCCCACCGCCGTTGGAGGAAGTACCATCGGAAGCGCGAGAACAGCATCGAAAATCGCTTCGCCATGCTGTCTGCGCCAGACAAAATACGCAAGCAAGACGCCAGTGACAAACGACAGCATGGTCGAAAGGAATGCCACTTCGATCGTCAGGAAAAATGGCTGCCACATATCTCTTTCTCCCTGTTCAACGCCCATCGCACAGCAGTGCCAGATCCGCAGGCGAAAAGGTCAGCGAAACTATATCGCCATCCATGAATATCCTATCTTTTTTCACGCGCCAATAAAGCGGCGAAGAACCACGCCCCTGCACGATCAGCAGCTTCGTCAGCGGCTCTTCAATAGTTCGAATGACCCTTGCAGAAAGAATCGCTCCATCCTGGCGCTCCGCCTGCCGAAGGTTTTCCGCGCGAACCGCAGCATAATGAATCTTATGTGGGTCTCCCTGTAAGGGTTCCACTGCCGAGAGCGGCAATTCGATGCCCCAGTCCATGAGCACAAGCACATGATCCCGTATCACAGCCGATGAAATGTTTTGAAAGCCGGAAAGCCGCGCTCCTATCAGCGTTGTCGGGTGCAGAAATAGAACAGACGACGCTGCTATTTCTCTTATCATGCCGCAGTCCATAACAGCGATACGCCCCGCCATGCGGCAGGCCTCCCTTATATCGTGCGTAACATAGAGTCCACCGCCGAACCTCGCTAGAATACTGTCGAATTCATGCAGCAGACCATCCTTTAGATATCCGTCCAGTGCAGAAAACGGCTCATCGAGAAGAAGCAGCTGCGCTTCTGAAGCGAGAATGCGTGCGAGCGCCGCGCGCTGACGTTCGCCGCCGGACAGTTCGGCAGGCTTTGCCCTGCGCCGAGCGGAAAGATGAAAGCGACACAGCTCTCTTTCAAGCTTTTCCGCCTTTTCTCTTTGCGTGCCGTGCGCTCCAAAGAGGATATTTTCCTCTACCGTCATATGTGGAAAGAGTGCGTAGCTTTGAAAGAGATAGCCGATCTTCCGCGCCTGCGGCGAAAGACAAATGTCCTTATCACTATCAAAAAGCACACGATTGTCAAGCACAATCCTTCCAGCGTCCGGCATCTCAAGCCCCGCGATACACTTTAGCATCATGCTCTTTCCGCTGCCCGATGCGCCGAGAAAGGCAAGCGTTTCACCATCTGTCTGAAAACTGACCTGCAAAGGAAAATTCGCCAGCTGCTTTTTTATGAAAACTTCCAGCTTCA
>CAUVCH010000092.1:0-4608 GCA_963550265.1 uncultured Mitsuokella sp.
CATGTTCACGACCATCATGCTGAACGTGAAAGATCAAGAACGCACCTACGCCGAAATCCATAAATGCCGCAAGCACACAGCGAATATGGCAATGGTCGCACACATGAGCCGCATGATATGGGGCGCACTTCGTGACAGCTACAGCCTCGAGCGTTTTGAAGCAGAACTCGACAAACTCATCGCGCGGAAGCGATGCTACAGTCCGACGCTCACAGCCATCGGTTCAAGTTTTGCCTGCGGCGGCTCGTGCGCCCTATTTGGCTGCGACCTCGCGGCGTTCTTCATCACGGCTCTCTGTGCATTCCTTGGCTTTAAGACAAGAACCTTTTGCGACGATAATGGATTCAACCCTTATGCCAGCATCGGCATAGGCGCCTTTGCTGCGACACTCATCGCTTGCCTTTCGCAATATACGCATCTTTCAACGACACCGATGCACCCCATCGTCGCCTGCGCGCTCTTCATGATTCCAGGCGTCCCCATCATTAATGCGGCAAATGATTTTCTCAACAACTACATTACGACGGGCATCACACGCTACTTCGATACGATTCTCATCGTCGGCAGCATGGCGTTTGGCACAGCAATCGCCCTCTATCTTGGCGAATTCCACGACTTTACAAATATCAACCTCAGCCCCGGCGATATCTACCTCTACCATCCGCTGGCAGCGGCCATCTCCGCCGGCGGTTTCGGCATGCTCTTTAACGTTCCACGCCGCGTCATCATCGTCATCATGGTCGGCGGTATGATTACCATTTTCCTTCGAAACATCTGTATGTTCGAGTTCGGATTATCTCAGGCTACAGGCTCCTTTGTCGGTGCTGCCGTCATTGGCATTCTCGCCCTGCGTGCCATTCATTGGTTCCATGTGCCAAACGTCGTCCTCACGATACCGTCTGCCATTCCGCTCGTCCCCGGCATTCTCCTATACCGTTTCTTCTTCACGATGCTGAACATTAACAGTGTCGATACGGTACTCTTCCTTAAGGGGCTAAGAAGCGGCATCGAAGGTGCCACAATTATCGTCAGTATCGCCATCGGTGTCGCTATCCCAAATATTTTTCTCGCGCGATGGATAAAAAAGAATCATCGCGAACAGGAGCGAAGACTTCTCGCTGCAAGATTCATCGATGACATTGATTGACCATACAAAAAAGCTCTGCTACAAAAATAGCGGAGCTTTGTTTTCTCATGGTGCCGAAGGCCGGACTTGAACCGGCACGCTGTCGCCAGCGGTGGATTTTGAGTCCACTGCGTCTGCCAATTCCGCCACTTCGGCATATCGCTTGGTAAAATTGACAGATAATAGTATAGCATACATCCCTACTATCTGTCAAGACAAATACACAAGCTGGTCTAGCATAAGTATTACGGGAAAGTGCACAGACTTCTTTCGTTCAAGCGCAGCCCATTTAAGAAGTCCGCCAGTAATTAAGCGTACAAGTACACGACCGCTTGCGTAACGAGGCGTTTTCGTGGGGCACGCATGTCCGTATAACATTTATGCTAGAACCTCAAATTCTTTCAAGTTTGACCGTCTTTTCTGCGAATGCTATAATTCCGACCAAAGTATTTTTTAGCGAAAGGAACTATTATGGGTCTTGAAGGCTTCTCTATGGCACCGCTTGTTCGCGAGCTTTCCGGTGCCATCGTTGGCGGGCGTATCGACAAGATTTCTCAGCCAAACAAGCACACAGTCATTCTCGGTGTACGCCAGCCAGGTGAATACCACCGTCTCCACATCTCCATTAACTCGCAAAATTCCGCAGCATATCTCATCGAAAAAAATCTAGAAAACCTCCCGACGCCCCCTGTTTTTTGTATGGTGCTCCGAAAGCATATCGAAGGCGGGCGCATTGGCGCACTGCGGCAGGCGGGACTTGACCGCCTGCTCTTTCTCGATATCGACTGCCTAAGTGAAGGTGGGCGCATTGTCACAAAGACGCTCGCCCTTGAACTCATGGGAAAATACAGCAACATCATCCTCATGGAAGACGGCAAGATTATCGACGCCATGCGAAAAATTGGGGAAGCAAACAGCCGTGTTCGGACTGTCCTGCCTGGTGTCAGCTACGAGCCACCGCCACCGCAGGACAAAATCAATCTTTTCACAACAGATATAGCTGCTGTCATCTCGCATTTGAAAACGGACGGTGAAGTACGTCTCGACAAGGCTCTCCTTGCGGTCTGCCTTGGCTTCGGACCGATTACCGCAAAGGAGGTCTGCTTTTCCGCAGGACTTGCTCCATCAACGCGCATTAAGACGCTCGAAGCGGTTGACTTTTCTTCCATTGAGCATGCGCTATTGGAAATCCGTGACGCCTGCAGAGACGAAATACAGCCTGTTCTTCTCATAAATGGCGCAAAGAAAGTCCTTGCCATGGCGTCCTATCCACTCCACTACCTGCCGGATGCGATGGTACTGACCTTTCCGACCATCAGCAAGATGCTGGAAAAGGCAGACGCTTTAATGGGCTCCTATATCATTCCCGACAAGGAACGTTTCAAACGCTTTGTCAAAACAGAGCTCAAACGGGCGAAGGGAAAACTTGCAAAGCTCGAAGAGGAAATTCTCGCTGCCGAAAATGCGGATGAGTATAAGATAAAGGGCGATAATCTCCAGACCTATCAATACGCGTATAAGGATCGCGAGAACGCGAAAATCACCGTTTCGAACATCTACAGTGAGACAGGGAAAGAGATTACGATCGACCTCGACCAGCGCCACACATTAATTGAAAATATGCAGGCATATTACAAGAAATACGATAAGCTGAAGCGCGCACAAGAACTTCTTCAAATACAGAAGCGGGAATGTCAGGAATCGATTGATTATCTCGAGAGTGTCGATGCCTCACTCATCGCATCCGAAAGTCTTGCTGAAATTAATGAGATTCACAATGAGCTGATCTCTGCTGGCTATCTCCACGAAAAGCCGAAGCGAAAGAACAATGACAAGCCTGCGCGTCCCTTCCATTTTCTCACGCCCGACGGCACTAACATCTTCATCGGCAAGAACAACCTCCAAAATGACAGATTGACGACAAAAACCGCAAGATTTAACGATACCTGGTTTCACACAAAAGATACACCAGGCTCTCACGTTCTCCTGCAAAACGGCGGCGCCCCGCTCACAGAGGAAAACATTCGCCTTGCGGCCAGCCTCGCTGTTCATTTCAGCAAGGCGGCTGGCTCATCTAACGTCCCTGTCGATTACGTCGAGGTGCGTTATATAAAGAAACCCTCCGGCGCAAAACCTGGATTTGTCATCTTCACCAACCAGAAGACCATCTACATCACAGAAGGTGACACTGATCTAAAACCGATACTTGCACAAGAGAACTGACCGAAAGAATAAAAGCTCTTTTTGACTTCCTCCGCAGAAATCAAAAAGAGCTTTTATCTTGGAATCTTACTTTTCTCACCCATCGATCCAGCAGCGCCTTCCGCTGCTCTGGTGTAAAGTTCGCAGACTTGGTAAAGAATACGACATTTCTTCCGGGAAATATCTTGTGCATAATCGTATTCGGATTCGTCGGCAGGAAGAAATATTCGTGGCTTTGAAGAGCGAGTTGTGCGTTATCTGAAAGGAGCCAATCGGCAAAGGCCTGCGCTTTTTCAACATCTTTTTTTTCGCCGCCGACTGCAAGTCCTGTCCCCGTCACGATCACCGCCGTGCCATCGGTAGGATAGACAAGTTTCAGTGGATAACCTTCGTGAATATAGCGAAGGGCTTCACTCTCGACCGAAACGCCAATGTCAGCATCCCCCATTCCCGTCTGGCGAACGGGGTTTGAAAGATACCTCGCGTACTGTACGACATGCGGATGAATTTTCTGCCAAATAGCCAGTGTCTGCTGGTCACCAAACTGTGCCGTCTGGCTGTAGAGAAGATTTGCCGCCGCATCTGCTGCCATGAAATCTGTAACACCGATGCGTGCATCCGTCTCTGCAAGTTCCTGCCAAGTATCAGGTACATGGCGAAGCGACTTCATATAATCGCGATTTACCACAAAGACCATCGGATCATACCAAACACCTGTCCAAAATCCATCCTTTTGGCGCAGGTTATCCTTCACCATGTCATTAGTTTCTGAGATATAGGGGACGAGTTCCCCTTCTGCCGCCGCCCTTTCAAGCAGCTGTCTGTCGGCAAGAACCAATGGAACGCCGTCGTTTCCCTTTGACTCTGTCCTCAGCGCCGCAAGCAATTCATCGCCATCCATTCGTTTGAACTGCACACGCACACCAGAGACCTGTTCATACGCCGCTGAAAGCACTTCTGTCATGTCTGAAGGAAGGGTTGTATAGACCGTAAGCTCATCTTTCGCAGGATACGCCCGCTTATCCTTTGCGGCATCTGCGAGATAGAGCACGCCGACAAGGACGACGATGATGATAAGGAGGGATGATAGAAGCTGTACCCAATAACGCCGCATAGCCTCGCCCCTTTCATTTCTGTACTTTTATGCACCCACATATCCTATTTTTAATAAAAATCTTATGTAAGTATTATACCGAAAAATCTGCCGCACGGCAAGAAAAAAAGCTCTACCGTAAATGTTACGGAAGAATACGATGCGCCTAAGCAAACCTTAGTGAAGC
>CAUVCH010000093.1:0-4607 GCA_963550265.1 uncultured Mitsuokella sp.
ACCCCTGACCTCTTGCATGCCATGCAAGCGCTCTCCCAGCTGAGCTACGCCCCCATTGCCTACCAATATCTCAATGACAAAAAAGATTATACATGATTTTCCATAAGAGTGCAAGTCTTTTTTCATCACATCATCATAGACTATTCTATTTCTAGAGGCAGAAGGACTTCATAGCGAATCTTGATAAACACATGCGGTATTAGTTAGAGCTTTCCCTAGACAGTTCGATCAAATACCTGCCGACCGCGTCTTCCCAACGAGGCAAGTGATGAAAACCACCGCGATCTAGCGAGGACTTGTCAAGACGTGAATTATGCGGACGCTTTGCCTTTGTCGGATATGCCGCCGAATGAATTGGCTCGACAACCGTATCTTTCTCCGCTTGGCGGAAGACTTCCGCTGCAAATTCTGCCCAGGAGCAAAAGCCTTCGTTTGTTGCATGATAAGTGCCATAGCGATTCGTCTCTGCCATATCAGCCAGCAAGACAGCAAGGTCGCGCGTATAGGTTGGTGAACCAACCTGGTCATCAACGATCGAAAGCTTGTCATGTGTATTCGACAGCTTCATCATGGTACGGATGAAATTATTTCCGCTGATGCCGAACACCCACGAAATGCGCACGATAAAATACGCTTTCATAAGGAGGCGCACGGCTTCTTCGCCCGCAAGTTTTGACTTACCATAGACGTTTAACGGACCGGTTACAGCGTCTACTTCAAACGGTGCCGTCCCCATCCCGGGAAAGACATAATCTGTACTGATATAGATGAGCTTTGCGCCGATTTCGCGCGCAGCACGAGCGATGTTTTCCGTCCCCTTCGCATTGACTGCCAAGCACTTTTCCGGCTCATCTTCCGCGCGATCGACTGCTGTATACGCCGCTGCATGAAGGATAACATCCGGCGCGTAATCCAAAATCACTTGCCTCGTCGCCGCTTCGTCTACGATAGAAAAATCCTTCGTTGAAACACCGAGGACATCATACCCACGGCCTTTCATCTCTATGATACAATCATGACCGAGCTGACCCGTTGCACCTGTAATAAAAACTTTCATTCTTAATTATATCTCCCGTTTTTATCATTTTATCATTGATTCTTTAAAAAATATGCAAAAACAAATTGACATTGAAGACGATAGATCCTGCTTTCAAAGCATTAGATTTTTTCGTATGCTATGGGAATGCGAAGGATGATCGTCGTTCCTTTGCCCAGCTCACTTTCTATACAAAGTTCCACATTATGCTTCTGCGCTATCCACTTTGCAATCGGAAGACCGAGCCCCGTTCCTCCTTTTTCTTTCGTGCGCGAGCTTTCTACGCGGTAAAAACGCTGAAATATCTTTTCCTTATCCTCTTCTGCAATGCCAATGCCATCATCGGCAAACCGCAGTTCAAAAAGCTCACCAATGCGTTCAGACGAAACTTCGATATGGCCGCCATCCGGCGTATACTTGATGGCATTGTCGAGAAAGATACGCATCATCTGGCGCAGCAGCACCGGGTCACCGCGGACGACACCCGGTGCATTTTTTATTAGCCTGACCGTATGATTTTTTGCGACGACAGCCATACGGCGCATGACATCTTCAAGCAGTTCGTCGAGCCTAACTTCCTCACAGTGACAGACCTGACGGTTTTGGTCTGTCCGCGCAAGAAACAGCAAACGCTCGATAAGCTGCTGCATATTTTCTGCTTCTGTCCGAATCGACATAATGCCTTCTTCAAGAACACTTTCATCCTTTCGTCCCCAACGCGAAAGAAGATCCGAATAGCCGAGAATGACCGTGACCGGTGTGCGCAGTTCATGCGAAGCATCGGAAACAAACTGCCGCTGCTGTAGAAACCCCGCCTCCAAACGAGAAAGCATGTGGTTGAACGTCCGTGCCAGCTCTGCAACATCGTCGTGAACCGACGGGATGGATAGACGCGCACTTAGATTTTCAACCTCGATTTTCTTCACCGTCTTGATAAACTCACGAATAGGACGAAGAACATGCTTGCTCATGAAATATCCCGTCGCAAGTGCGATGAGGAAGAATATGCCCATCAAACAAAGAAGTGCCCAACGCAGCTGCTCGAGAAAGTCTCCCTCTCCTGTAATCATGCTGAAAAGGTGAACGTCATAATTCTTGCCTTTCGCCGAAAGATGCATGACATCATGATAAAGTGAAATTCTGCCAAAGTCGACGACACGCATCTTTTGATTCGCCCAAAAGGGAGGACGTCTATTTTCATGCTTTTCAATCGTTGCAAGGCTGGGAAAGCGATGGTCGTTCTCAAAAATATTGTTTCCCTCATCATCAAGAACACGAACGATAACCCCTGGAATCACAGGGGAATCTTCATTTTCCAATTCGGAAAAATCTTGGGAGGATTCGAACCAGTTCGCAAGATGTTCTTTACTCACCTCGATAATCGTCTCTGCCTGATGATAAAAGGAAACATAAACACCAAGGGCAAGGAGTGAACTCGAAAGCATCAATACGATAAAGAGAATCGCTGCATACGCTGCCGTGATCTTCATCGCGATGCTTTGATGGCGCACGACATGAAGAGCGGCATGAACTTTCCGTCGGAGCATCCGCAAGCTGAGATCACTCCTTTATGACATAACCGACACCGCGCACCGTATAGATATATTTTGTAGAAAAACGCTCATCGATCTTCGCGCGCAAGTAACGGATATAGACATCGACGACATTCGTATCTCCGTTATAGTCATAGCCCCAAACCTGCTGGAGAATCTGGTCGCGCGTCAAGACGCGGCGCTTATTTCGCAGAAGGTACTCGAGAAGTGCAAACTCCTTGCGCGTCAGCTGAATACTCTCTTGTCCAACAATGACTTCATAACGTGCAGGATACATGATGAGGTCTTTTGCCTGAAGCTTTTCATCCACAGGGATTTGATCAACCGTCGTATGCTTGCGCATAGCGTTCCGAATCCGCGCGAGAAGCTCTTCCATTGCAAAGGGTTTTGTCATATAGTCATCGGCACCGACATCAAGCCCTTTTACCTTATCGTCAATCTCATCCTTTGCCGTCAGCATAATGATGGGAATGTCGGAGAGTTCACGTACACGTCTGCATATTTCAAAACCATCCATATCCGGAAGCATGATATCCAAAAGAACGATATCGTAATTCTCCTGCATCAAGCGTTCAAGCGCACGGCTACCGTTCATCTCAATATCGGTTTCAAAACCTTCATGCTCGAGTTCTATCTGCAAAAATCTAGCAATGCGTCGTTCATCTTCCACAATAAATACACGCAGCGGATTACTCATGCCAACCTCCCAATAACAGCAAAAGCTTTTGACGTACTCCTCATAACTAAAGATAGGGATTTCTGGGATATTCACGAACCTTGCCGTAGAAATTATAGTCTTACAAGTTCTCTCCACAATGGACAACGCCCTGCCCATTCCTGATCAAATTAGACAAAAAAAGATTCGTTCACCTTCTCGTTTGATATTCATGACAGCATTCCTGTACTGCCTAATAGATAGTACAGGAATTACTTTAGCAAAGTCTCTTTATATTTTGCTCGAAACATATCGATAAAGTGCTCGCTCGCCGTCGAGAATGTTCCATTCTTCAACCAAGCGATGACGGTATGTGTCGCCATCTCAGGAAGCGTGAGTTTTTTGAAGATGAGATTACCGTCTGTTAAAAGTGTCTGCGATGAGACGGGCAGCAATGCATAGCCCAACCCCATTTTAGCAAGAAGCAAATCCTGTACGATACTGTCACTCAAACAGATGATTTTAGGCGAAAATCCAAGCTTTCGGCAGTTCTGCGTAAACATCGACTGCCAACGAAGCGGAACGATCATCGGCGCATCGATGAGTTCAGATAAGCAAATCGTATCCTTCTTTTTTCCTAGCTCATGCTCACGGCTCATGATGACAACCAACGGTTCATTCGGCAATTCAACCGATGTGTAGAGATTGGTATCAACTTGTGTACGCGTGATTCCAATCTCAATCACACGATTATCCAGGAGCTCTAAGATGCGCGCGCCTTCTGCTTCCCATATCTGATATGCTACCTTCGGATAGCGATCATGAAATTCCATGATGAGCCCTGGCAGCAACATTGCGCCGGAAGTTGTAATCGTCCCAAGACGAATGGTTCCTGCAACCCCTGTTCCGATATCTGTAATCTCGCGTACTGTGCCATCTACCATGCCGAGAATGTGCTCAATACGAGAATAGAATACGCGCCCCGCTTCAGTCAGGCGGATTCTGCGGCTGCCGCGTTCAAAGAGTTGAACGCTCAAGGATTCTTCCAGGCGCTTCATCTGTCGGGAAAGCGCCGGCTGTGCGATATCAAGTCTCTGTGCTGCATGACTGATATTGCCTTCTTCCACAATGGCATAAAAGGCACGCATATCCTTGATTTCCATTTTCTCACCCGTTCTGCCCGCGCATCCAAGCAAAGGCAATATGTTCAGACCTCTCATAGATTATCATATCTTCTTAATTATACTTTCTTTTCTCTTTTCGTCAACTCTTTCTCCTGTTTTCTCTAAAATACATTTGCAAGAGTAAATTTTTTATTTTATAATAAAAAAATACAAATAAAGAAAGACCAGATCCAATATAA
>CAUVCH010000094.1:0-4598 GCA_963550265.1 uncultured Mitsuokella sp.
ATCATCATCCAGTTCATCGTCATCACGAAGGGTGCGGAGCGTGTCGCAGAAGTTTCGGCGCGTTTCACGCTCGACGCGATGCCGGGCAAGCAGATGGCGATTGATGCTGATCTGAACCAAGGAGCCATCACGGATGCGGAAGCGAGCAAAAGGCGCTTAAAGATTCAACAGGAAGCCGATTTTTACGGTGCGATGGACGGCGCCTCGAAGTTTGTCAAGGGCGATGCTATCGCCGCCATCATCATCATCATCATCATCAATATTACGGGCGGTTTTGTCATCGGTATGCTGACGCGCAACATGTCGGCATTGCAGGCGCTGCAAAGCTATACTCTGTTGACCGTCGGCGAAGGTCTTGTCAGCCAGATTCCGGCTCTGATGATTTCGACGGCGACAGGTATCCTCGTCACGCGTTCGGCTTCTTCCAAAGGCAATCTCGGTCTTGACGTAGCGATGCAGCTCTTTAACCGCAGCCGCATTTTCTATATCGTCAGCGGCGTCCTCTTTTTCCTCGCCATCGTTCCGGGTATGCCGGGGCTGCCGCTCGCGGCTCTTTCGATTCTTTGCTTCCTCGCGGCGCGTCGTTTGCGCAGTTCGGAAAAAGTGGTCGAAGAAATCCCCGAAAAGAAGAAAGCAGACAAGGCGAAAGCGGATGCTACGAAACCCGAGAATATTGTCAATCTCCTGCAGGTTGATCCGATGGAACTTGAGATCGGCTACAGCTTGATTCCGCTGGTTGACACGGGGCAAGGCGGCGATCTTTTGGAGCGTATCGTCATGATCCGTCGGCAGTGTGCTTTAGAGCTCGGTCTTGTTGTGCCGACAATACGCATACGGGACAATATTCAGATTAAGCCAAACAACTACATCATCAAGCTCAAGGGCATAGAAGCGACGCGCGGCGAGCTCATGCTTGATCACTATCTCGCGATGAATTCGGGCACGGTTTTTGAAGAGGTGCCGGGCATCGAAACGACGGAGCCGGCTTTCGGACTCCCCGCGCTTTGGATTTCGGAAGATCAGCGTGAGCAGGCAGAGCTCAACGGCTATACGGTTGTTGACGCTGTTTCCGTTCTTGCGACGCATTTGACGGAGGTCATCAAGGCGCATGCGGCGGAGATTCTTGGCCGCCAGGAGACGCAGAATCTCCTCGACAACTTGAAAAAGACGAATGCAGCTCTCGTTGAGGAAGTTGTGCCTGAAGTCCTCGCTGTCGGTGAGGTGCAGAAAGTCTTGGCAAATCTTCTGGCAGAACGCGTTTCCATTCGAGATATGGAAACGGTTCTTGAAGTGCTTTCCGATTATGGACGTGCGACGAAGGATACGGATATCCTCACCGAGTATGTGCGCCATGCACTTGCACGCCAGATTTCACAGCAGTATGTTCAGAACAATGTCTTGCCTTGCATCACGCTCGATCCCGGGCTGGAAAATCATATAGCGGGCGCCGTGCAGCGTACCGAGCACGGCTCTTATGTGAGTCTCGATCCAGATACGATGCAGCGTCTCCTGGCATCGCTCAACGCGGAATTGCCTAAGCTCACGAATATGGGCTATGAGCCGATCGTACTCACAAGTCCTGCGGTGCGAACCTATTTCCGCCAGCTTGTTGAGCGTTCCGTGCAGGGGCTTGTCGTTCTTTCCCATGCGGAAATCGAGCAGACGGTCGAACTTCAGATTCTTGGGTCGGTGAGAACTTAATTGCGCATCAAGGTGTTCCAGGCTGCCACGATGCAGGACGCTATGGCTCAAGTGAAGGATGAGCTTGGCGACGACGCGGTGATCCTGCATACAAAAAAAATAAAGAAGGGCGGCATCCTTGGGTACGGCGCAAAGGAGATTTTTGAAGTGACGGCGGCTCTCGACGAGGTGCCGCGCCGCCCACCCAAGAAACGCGAAGAACGTCTCCCGACGCTTGCTGAACTGCAGGCGCAGGATGCGTCGGCAAAGGAGCCGCCTAAGAGTGCGGTGCCGCTGCCGCAGGGTCATGCGGCGCGAGCTGTGCAGGGAGAGACAATGACGCCGCTTGCTGTGCCGCAGGAAGGACAGGCAAGAGCAGTTTCTGCATCCGTTGCGACAGCCGTAGATCCTTTGCAGATGCAGATGCCTGTACAGCAGGCGACCGCTGCAGCCCAACCGCAGAGGCGTCTTTCGCAGAGTGCAGCAAAAAGCTATAAGACGGCAGGAACGGAAGCGGCGGTCGCCGAAGCGAAGCGGCAGGCATACGATTCGATGCCCGATGTGACAGCGCCTGTTGTCGCAGGGAAAGAACCGTTTGTTCCGGCGTTTCCATCGCAGGAACAGGCGGCGGAATCGTTTCTGCCGCTCGTTCCTGCCGCAGAAAAAGCCGAATCGCTTGAGCCGCCTGTACGCAAGGTGCGGCGCAGACGGGCTGCCACTGTCAAGCGAAGAAAGCTGCGTGCTGCGGAGAAAAAGGATACTCTTGATGAGGCGGCGGTATCTTCATCCGCAGCCGACGTAGCGCCCAGGGCGAAGCCTGTGGATGAAAAGGCGGCACAGGCGTCGAAAGAGGATGCAGACAAAAGCCAGGAATCCGCTGCGAGACCGCCTGAAAAAGGCGATGCAGAGCGTCAACAAGAAACGATTGAGGCTTTGCAGAACGAGCTTCTTCAGATGAAGGCGATGCTCGTCCAAGTCGTCAGCAAGGAAAAGGCGCCGGAAGATGAAATGTCTTTGCAGCAAGCCTTGAAACAGCAGGATGTCGAACCGGACATCATCGAGGATGTCGTGCTGCAGCTGCCCGCCGAAACCATCTTGGCGGACAAAGATACGCCGCTTGCCCTCGAAGGTCTGACGAAGTATCTCGCCGACAACATGCAGATGGCAGACGGTCTTGAACTCAAGAGCCGCAAGCGCAAGATAGCAGCTCTTTTAGGTCCGACAGGGGTCGGCAAGACAACGACGCTCGCCAAGATCGCTGCGCAGTGTGTGTTGGAAAAAGGCATCAGCACAGCATTCATCACGGCAGATACCTATCGCATTTCAGCAGTCGAGCAGCTCAAGACGTATGCCGACATCTTAGGGTTGCCGATCGCCATCGTATATACGCCGGATGAGCTAAAGGAAGCCATACAGAAGTTCCGACAGAAGCAGCTTATACTCATCGACACGGCGGGGCGCAGTCAGCATAATCGCCGCCAGATGGCGGAACTCAAGGATTTTCTTGCCGTCAATCCCAATATTGAAAAGTACCTCGTCTTGAGCGCCACGACGAAGAATGAGGACGCGAAAGATATCGTGGACAAGTTTTCCGTATGTAAGCCTGACAAGGTGATTTTCACCAAGACGGATGAAACGAAGAGCCTTGGCATTATCTTGAATATTTTGTGCAAAAAGGATATGCGGCTCTCCTATCTGACCAATGGGCAGAGCGTTCCGGACGACATTGTATCGGCGGAGGCGGGAAAGCTTGCAGAACTTTTTTTGAGGTAGATGTATGGAGGATCAGGCAGCGAGTCTCCGAAAGCTCGTAGAAAATAAAAAAGATCCCGCCGCCACGGACGTCGGCAAGGATGCGTCGGCAGGTGCAGAGCCTGCCGCACCGACTGCGCCGCGTCCTCTGCCCAAAGAAGGCGCACGCATCATCGCCGTTACGAGCGGCAAGGGAGGCGTTGGCAAATCAAATCTTACGGTAAATCTTGCGCTCGCTTTCATCGCTGAGGGAAAAAATGTGCTTGTCATTGATGCCGACCTTGGCATGGCGAACGTCGACGTCCTCTTGGGAACATCATCTAAGTACAATCTTCTGCATCTTCTGGATGATGACGTGGTACTTGATGACGTCATCCTCAAGGGACCGTATGGGATTCGCTACATTTCAGGCGGCTCCGGTATGGAGCAGGCAGGAGAATTCACTCCTGCCGAACGCAGCCTGCTGGAAGAAAAACTCACGGGCTGCGGCGAGATGGCGGATATCATTCTCATAGATACGGGGGCAGGTATCGGCAGAAATGTTCTCGACTTCATTCTGGCGGCAGACGAGGTGCTTCTCGTGACGACGCCTGAGCCGACGGCGCTGACCGATGCCTATGCCGTTATGAAGGCGTACAGTATGTATGCCGCGAAACCGAACATGCGCCTCGTCGTCAACCGCGTTTACGATGAGGCGGAAAGCCTGGAAGTGGCGGAAAAACTTAAGAAAACGGCAGAACGGTTCTTGCACATGGATATCGGCTGTCTTGGTGCGATTTATGAGGACCGCAACATGATCCAAGCCGTGCGGCAGCAAAAGCCGATCTTAGAAGCATATCCAAGCTCGCTTGCAGCGAAGTGTATCAAGGCGATTGCACGAGCAATTCTCTACGGGGAGAAAGTTCCTGTAAAAAAAGGCTGGAAATCATTCCTGCAATATTTTCTTGATTTCACTCGATGATAGGGAGGTGCCTGTTATGGCCGGCGATTTGATCAATGCGGCAAAGGTGTTAAAAATTGGGCAGAGGGTTGAGTTTTATCTCGAAGATGACGATATAAAGTATACGAGCCGTATAGAAGATATTACTTCGGATCGATTGGTTGTTGCCATGCCTGTGGATGAGAAACGTCGTCCTGTCATACCGGCAGTTGGTGAACAGCTCTAT
>CAUVCH010000095.1:0-4593 GCA_963550265.1 uncultured Mitsuokella sp.
GAGAGTATCGATGGCTTTCAAAAGGCCAAGGCGGTTGTTCCGTATGTTTTCGTCCTTATCCATGACCATGACGTCGTCGAAGAAGGCGTTGATTGATGGGGCAAGTGCCATGAGGGAATGAAGTGCTCCCTGATATTCATGGACACTGGCTTTTGTCGTGACGTCGCCGCGGACATCTTCAAATGCTTCGTAAAGGTTGTGTTCGGCATCCAGGGTAAAGCGCGCAGAATCGACGCTCGCATCTTTTGGCGTCTTTTGTGCGAGATTGTGGACGCGGGTTAGGGCGTTCATGCCTTTTTTCGGATCGCTGTCGCGAAAGAAGCTGCTGAGCGCTTCCGCGCGGAGCTTTACACTGTAGATATCGTCGATATCCTTAAGAACGGCGTCGGCGATGTCGTAGCGGATATCTTCGAGGACGTTCTTCAGACGGAGACGGATGAAGTCGCAGACGTCTTTCTGCATCTTGCGGCGCTCGGTATCATCGGTCATAGAATAGGCATCCATGGCGCTGTCAATAAGGCTGCTTAGACTGAGGCTGTACTTTGCCTCGATGATGGTGTTGACAAGACCGAGTGCCTGGCGGCGGAGGGCGAAGGGATCTTCAGAGCCTGTGGGAATTTTGCCCAAGCTGAAGGTACCGACGATGGTATCTATCTTATCGGCAAGGCTGACGATACGGCCAGCGTCGGTTGAGGGCTGGGTATCACCGGCAAAGCGAGGTTTGTAGTGTTCGTCAATGGCAGCTGCAATGGTGTCGCTCTTGCCGTCGAGCTTTGCGTAGGCGCGTCCCATGATGCCTTGCAGTTCGGTGAATTCCTGTACCATGCCGGTGGTAAGATCCGCCTTCGATAGGAGAGCGGCTTCTTTTGCAGCGGCGACCGTGTCTTTTTCCATGCCGAGTGTGCGCGCGATGGTTTCTGAAAGCTTTGCCATGCGCTCGGTTTTTTCGTACATGGTGCCGAGACCCTGTTGAAAGACAACGGTTTTCAGTTTTTCGCGGTGCATTTCAAGACTCTTCTTGCGGTCTTCGTCAAAGAAAAACTGCGCGTCGTCCAGGCGTGCGCGGAGGACGCGCTCGTTGCCATGCTGCACGACGTCGAGGTATTCTGAACCGCCGTTGCGGACGGTGATGAAGAGAGGGAGGAGCTTGCCAGCTGCGTCCTTGACAGGGAAGTAGCGTTGGTGGTCGCGCATCGGCGTGATGACGGCTTCCGGCGGCAGCTCGAGATATTTTTTGTCAAAGGAGCCGCAGAGTGCCGTTGGGTACTCGACGAGGTAGAGAACTTCTTCAAGCAGGTCTTCGGTAATTTCTGCCTTGCCGCCGTTTTCTTCTGCAACCTTTTCAATACCCTGGATGATTAACTTTTTGCGGCGTTCGGGGTCAACAATGATATAAGCTTCTTCACAGGCTTTTTCATAGTCGGCAGCGCGTGTGATTTCAAAGTCGCCGCTGGAAAGGAAGCGGTGACCGCGTGAGATGCGTCCGCTCTTGACGTTGGCAAGTTCGAAGGGAATGACTTCGTCCCCGTAGAGTGCGACGAGCCAGCGAATCGGGCGGATGAATTTGAAGTCGAGCGTACCCCAGCGCATCGTGTTTGGAAAGGAAAGTCCCGTGATGAGGGAGGGGAGGATTTCTTTCAGGAGTTCGGCCGTTGCTGTTCCTTCTGCGTGAACCATCGCATAGACATAGTCGTCTTTTACTACGAGGTCTTTTGGATCGATGCCCTGGCCGCGTGCAAAGCCTTGGGCGGCTTTTGTCGGGTTGCCGTCGGCATCGAAGGCGATCTTGACGGAGGGTCCACGGCTCTCATGGTTTTCATCTGCCTGATGATCCGCGAGTCCTGAGGCGATAAGCGCGAGACGGCGCGGGGTGCCGACCGTGCGAACAGCACGATAGGCGATGCGGTGTTCCTTTAATGCTTTTTCCGCATTCGCAGCGAGCGCTTTTAAAATGCCGGGCATGACATGCGCCGGGATTTCTTCGGTGCCGATTTCGAGTAAGAGTTCTTTTTCCATGCTCATTCCCCCCTATGAAGCATCGGATAGCCGAGCTCCTCACGTTGTTTTAGATAACACTCGGCGCAAAGACGCGCGAGCTTTCTGACGCGGCCGATGAAAGCAGCGCGCTGCGAGACGGAGATAGCGCCGCGAGCATCGAGGAGATTAAAGGTGTGCGAGCATTTCAAAACGTAATCGTATGCTGGATGCACATAGCCCTTCCCGATGATGCGAACGGCCTCCGCCTCGTATTTGTCGAAGAGTTCGAAGAGCAGCTTTTCGTCGGAGAGTTCGAAAGCATAGGCAGATTGCTCGTATTCGTTTTGATGAAAGACATCGCCATAGGTATAGTCTTCTGTCCACTGGATGTCATAGACATTTTCAACGCCTTGAATATACATCGCGAGACGTTCGAGACCGTACGTGATTTCCGAAGCGACGGGGCGGATGTCCTGACTGCCTACCTGCTGGAAGTAGGTGAACTGCGTGATCTCCATACCGTCGAGCCAGACTTCCCAACCGAGTCCCCAGGCGCCAAGGGTCGGAGATTCCCAATTATCTTCGACAAAGCGGATGTCATGTTCTTTCGGATTGATGCCGAGACTTTCCAAGCTCTTAAGGTAGAGTTCCTGGATGTTGTCCGGTGAGGGCTTCATGATGACCTGGAACTGGTGGTGCTGGTAAAGGCGGTTCGGATTATCGCCATAGCGTCCGTCTGCTGGACGGCGCGACGGTTCGACATAGGCGACGTGCCACGGCTCAGGTCCAAGGACGCGCAGAAAGGTCGAGGGATTCATCGTGCCGGCGCCTTTTTCAACGTCGTACGGCTCGGCGAGGATAGCACCCTCGGCGGACCAGAATTTCTGGAGCGCGAGGATGATTTCCTGAAATTTCATATACATTCCTCCAAAGACAGCAGGGCGTAGGATTTTTATTAAAAAAGCCTCATCCCTGCGACAACAGTCACAGGGACGAGACTTCAGTATTTCGCTTGTCCCGCGGTTCCACCCTGATTGGCGCCATAGACGCCCTCTCTTTTAGGTTTGTGTAAAGGTTGCTCCAAAGTGCCTTCGCCTCTATTGACGCCTTTCACCATCGCGTCTCGCTGCTTTGCTGCGGTATTTTCCTGTGTATATCGCGCACAAGAGGAGGTTACTGATCTTTTTCATCGCTGTTTTCATTCTATCTAAAAGCAAAAGACTTGTCAATGTTTCGAAGGACTTTCGGTTGTTTTTCATGAAAAAGCGATAAAATTTCAATTAGAAATGGAGAGAAAATTGTGCTCTCTAATGAAAATTGTACCTATGTGATGCATGCTGCAGAGCGCGTGCAAAAGGAGGAACTGTGAGTCGTTTTTATAGACAGGTGCAAGACCATACAGCAAAATTCAGTGCATGGCTGTTTGCCCTAACATTCTTTTTTACGTTTTTGACGGCGGCTTCTGCGTTTGCACAAGAGGCACCTGAGATTACAGCAGATGCCGCGATCGTTGTCGATGCGGATATGGGCAAGACGCTGTTTGAAAAGAATGCGAATAAACCGGAATACCCTGCGAGCATGACAAAGGTTATGACGGCGGTACTCGCGCTGGAAAGCGGAAAGACGGATCGCATTGTCGAGGTAAGCGAAAACGCGGCGGATGTCGAGACGACGCGTCTGCATGCGGGCGACCAGGCACGTATGTCTGAATTCCTGAAGCAGATGCTGCTCGTCAGTGATAATGGCTGTGCAACGGCTATTGGCGAGAGCCTCGCAGCGGGTGATATCGACTATTTTGTAAAAAAGATGAACGATAAGGCGGCGAGCCTCGGCATGACATCGACACATTTCGTCAATGCGAATGGCATGCCGGATTCCAATCATGTGACGACGGCGGCGGATATGTCACGCCTGATGATGTACGCAATTCGTAATGACGCATTCCGCAAGCTTATCGCCATGCCGTCGGCAACGGTCACTTACATTGTCCCGGAAGGTCGGACAGAATACTGTGTTTCAACAGATGAACTTCTCGGAAAATATCCAGGAATTCTCGGCGGAAAGACTGGTTGGACGAGTTCGGCGCGCAGTTGTTTCATGGCGGCTGCGGAACGCGATGGACATACGCTCGTCGTTGTCGTCATGCACTCCGCTGACGATGAGACGCGCTTTTCAGAAGCGGCAAGTCTCCTCGATTATGGCTTTGCCGTGCGCGCACAAAGTAAAGAAGCGAAGCCGATAGAGACTGGCACAGAAAAAGTACAGGTGCCGGAACGTAAAAACTGACGCTTTAGCAACTTATAAGATGGCATAGCGAGCGGATGGGGCATAATGCACTGTCCGCCCGTTTTTTATGTTTCCTGTAAGGCGGCAGAGCCATCGTTTCATGGGCATGAACCTTTCAGAGAATAGTTGCGCTATATGCATGACAAACAAAAGATTCTGTAGTACAATGAGGCAGTATGTAATGTATCTTTGTGCGGAAAGAATCGTGCGAAGTTTAAGGATCGATATGTAGGTGATAAATTTGTCAACCCCCATGTTTGATGTGATCGAGAAGGACCTCGAGAGGCTTGAAGAAGGTCTCTACAAAGCAATCGAGGCACCGGAAGAGCT
>CAUVCH010000096.1:0-4573 GCA_963550265.1 uncultured Mitsuokella sp.
AAGTCTCACATACAGCAGGTAGATAAAATGGGGGCGGGCATCTCATGAGATGCCCGCCCCCTTTAATGCAAAAACGAAGAAACACAAGTTAAATGAAATGCTTATGCTTCAAGAGAAATCGTCTCCAAGTCATCCGGTACATAGACCTTCCCATGAAAATACTGCTGCGCTTCGTTTGTATAATCCCTTTTCCGCGTCGCAAGCGTCTTATCCTCTTCCCATTTTCTTCAGCGCTGCATACGCCGCTCGCTGCTCTGCTTCCTTCTTGCTGCGGCCTTCGCCCTCGCCCATGACCTTTCCCGCAATGCGAACCCTGAACACAAACACCTTCGCATGGTCTGGACCTTCCTCCCGCGCCATCTCATAGGAAATCGTCTTATCCTTGTGCTGGAAAACGATTTCCTGTAGAATCGTCTTCCAATCCTTTAGAACGGGTCCTTTGCCAATTCTTTTAACGGCAGGCCCTAGGACGCGGAGCACGTACGCCTTTGCCGTCTCCCAGCCTTGATCGAGGTAAACAGCGCCAATGACTGCTTCAAAGACATCTTCGAGATTCGTCTGACGCGTGCGTCCGCCGCCCATTTCTTCACCATGGCCGAGGAGGAGATAGTCGCCGAGATGAAGCCCTGTTGCCAGCTCCGCAAGACTTTCCGAACAGACGAGTCCCGCACGCGTCTTCGTGAGTTCGCCTTCGGGAAGGTTGGGGAACGTATGATAAAGATAAGTGCTGGAGACAAGCTCCAGCACTGCATCCCCCAAGAACTCCAACCGTTCGTTCTGCAGGGCAGTTCCCTTTATTTCGTTAGCATACGAGGTATGTGTCAAAGCCTGATTGAGAAGTGAAATATCGTTAAATACGACACCTAAGCTCTTTGCCAGTGCTTCGAGTTCCGCCGCCCGTTTTTTCGTAAGAGAACGCATGCTCTTCATCAATCTTCAAACTTCTTGAAAGCGACGCATGCATTATGACCGCCGAAACCAAAACTGTTGGAAATCGCTGCACGAATCTTCTTTTCACGCGCCTTATTCGGCACATAGTCCAGATCAAGACCTTCATCCGGCGTATCGTAATTGATTGTCGGAGGCATGATGTCGTTTTCAATGGAAAGAACGGTCGCAATGGCTTCTGCACCGCCTGCTGCCCCGAGCAGATGGCCTGTCATAGACTTGATGGAGGAAACAGAGACATCCTTTGCCGCAGCGCCCCAAATCGATTTGATGGCCTTTGTCTCGCCCTCATCGTTGAGATGTGTCGATGTGCCGTGTGCGTTGATATAATCAACTTCTTCGGGCTTAAGGCCTGCATCATCCAGTGCGAGCTTCATACACTTGGCCTGATATACCCCGTCAGGACCTGGACTCGTGACATGGTAGGCATCGGAGTTCATGCCATAGCCGACGATCTCTGCGTAAATATGTGCGCCGCGTGCCTTTGCATTTTCAAGGCTTTCGAGGACGACAAGACCTGCGCCCTCACCCATGATAAAACCGCTCCGCTCCTTGTCGAACGGACGGGATGCGTGCGCTGGATCCTCGTTATGATCCGTACAGAGCGCCTTCATAGCTGCAAACCCTGCAACTGCCGCTGGACTGATGGCAGCTTCCGTACCGCCCGCGAGCATGACATCGGCTTCGCCATGCTGAATGAGGCGGAAGGCATCGCCGATGCTGTTCGTGCCCGAGGCACATGCGGTGACGATGCACTCTGAAGGACCGTGAAGCCCAAAGTTAATAGCGACCTGCCCTGCTCCAAGATTTGCGATCATCATCGGAATGAAGAACGGCGAGATACGGGAAGGCCCCTTTTTGAAAAGCTTATCATACGACATGTGCATCGTGTTGATGCCGCCGATACCCGAACCGATATAGGCACCGATGCGATCGCGATCTTGTTTTTCAAGGTCGAGACCTGCATCCTTGATGGCAAGCTGTGCGGCTACAACGGCGAACTGCGCATAGCGATCCATGTGACGGGCATCCTTGCGGTCGAGATAATCCGTCGGCTCGAAGTCCGTGACCTCTCCTGCAATCTGTGCACTGTATTCTGCTGCATCAAAGAGCGTAATCTTTCCGATGCCGTTCTTACCTTCAAGCAGGCTCTTCCAAAAGCTATCTTTTCCGATGCCAACCGGGCTGATGATGCCGAGGCCGGTGACAACAACACGTTTTGTCATCTGGTAATATCTCCTCTCTCTTGTCTCGTCAGTTTTCAGGGGCAGCTTCGATTTCCTGCTTAAAGCGCTCAAAAATCGCATGTACGGAGAGAATTTCCTTCATTTTCGGAAGGTATTCGCCAGAAAACACGAGACCGTTTTCTGTATCACCCTGCTGCGTGATCTGCAAGCGCCTGCTGATGCAGAAATAATGTGAACATTCCTTTAGACAGTTCTCGCATTTTTCGGGCGGCGCTGCTTCCTTTAAAATGTGCGCGGCAAAAGGTGAGCAAATGGCACGCCCTGGCAGTCCGACAGGACTGTGGATGACGACGATATCCTCTGGCTTCGACTTTAGATAATACTCACGAAGCGAATCCGGAATATTCGCTTCCTTGCTCATCAAAAAACGCGAACCGATTTGGACACCGGAGGCGCCCATATTTATCATATCAACGATGTCCTGACCTGTATACACACCGCCCGCAGCAATGACGGGAATCTTCACGGCATGACTCACATCTGTGACAAGATCCCTTATCGAGATGTCTGTACCTAGGTGTCCGCCCGCCTCTTTGCCTTCAAGGACAACGGCAGAAGCGCCAAGACGTTCTGAAATTTTCGCTAATTTAACGGATGACACGATCGGAACGATGGGCGTTCCAGACTCCCTGCCATACCCGAACATATCACGTGAAAAGCCTGCACCTGCAACGATGAGGTCAATCCCTTCATCAATGGCAGTCTTGACGACGCCGGCAAAATCCTTCGCCGCCACCATGATATTAATACCGATGATGCCCTTTGTGAGAGCCCTGGCCAGCCGGATTTCATAGCGCAATTCATCATGCGACATATAAGAGGCTGCAATGAGGCCAATACCGCCCTCTTCCGCAACCGCTGCCGCAAGACGGGCTGTTGAGAGGCGTATCGCCATGCCACCCTGTTGAATCGGGAGGCGCGCGACCTTATTGCCAATTTTCAGCTCTCTAAGTTTCACTATTACTCCTCCAATTCGCTCGCTGGCACCTATACGGTGTAGCAAGCCCCTTGAAAGCGGCGGAAAGCGAAAGTATCGCCCCGGCTCACAGCCACCCGCGCTTCCTTAAGAAAATCCCGCGAAGGCAATCCTTCACGGGACTTTCCTAGCGACAAGCTTATTTGCCCTTATTCTTTGTGTTTTTCGATGTAATCAACAACATCCTGGACAGTCTTGATCTTTTCAGCTGCCTCATCCGGAATCTCAATGTTGAATTCCTCTTCGAAAGCCATGATAAGCTCAACAATATCGAGAGAATCTGCACCGAGGTCATCGATGAACGTTGCTTCGAGTGTTACCTGTTCCTCGTCGACGCCGAGCTGTTCGACGACGATATCGCGTACCTTTTCAAAAGTAGCCATGAAGTTTCACCTCCTTAACGTGGTGTCCTTATTCTTTATGTTCACATCACAAGCCCGCCATCGACGTGGATGACCTGCCCGGTGATATAAGCAGATTGATCAGATGCGAGGAAGAGCACCGCGTTTGCGACGTCTTTCGGCTCGCCCATGCGCTTCAGCGGAATCTCATGCAAGAGACTTTCCTTGACAGTATCCGAAAGAACATCTGTCATGTCCGTTTCGATAAACCCCGGTGCCACGGCATTGACTGTAATACTGCGGGATGCCAGTTCCTTTGCCGCTGACTTCGTGATGCCAAGGACGCCTGCCTTTGCAGCAGCATAATTGACCTGGCCGGCGTTTCCCGTAAGACCGACGACAGAACTCATGTTGATGATGCGCCCCGTGCGCTTTTTCATCATACTCTTGGCAGCTGCCTTCGTAAGGTAGAAGACGCTCCTTAGATTTGTGTCGATAACGGCATCAAAATCATCCTCTTTCATGCGGAGCATGAGACTGTCGCGCGTGATCCCCGCATTGTTGACGAGAATATCGATCTTACCGTATGTCTTGATGACGGTATCTATTAACGCGGCGTCTGCGTCCTTATCGGAAACGTCCGCTTTTAAGAGAATCGCTTCGCTGCCCGCCTGCTCGACGAGTGCCTTTGTCTCCTCTGCCGCTTTTTCATTGCCCGCAAAGTTGATGGCGACTTTTGCGCCTTCACGGGCAAGCGCCACAGCGATGGCACGACCAATACCGCGCGAGCCGCCGGTGACAAGTGCAACCTTCCCATCTAAAAGCATATTAGCGAACCTCCTTCAAATAGTCAAGCGTTTTTTTCAGACTATCCTCGTTATCGACATTCATGCTCTTGAGTGCTTTATCAATACGGCGATTGAAGCCACAGAGCGTCTTGCCAGGCCCTGCCTCGACAAACGTATCTGCGCCAAAGTCTGCCATCGTCTTTACACAGTCAATCCACTTGACGGGATGATCCGCCTGGAGGACGAGATTCTTCTTTATCTCATCGGCTTTTT
>CAUVCH010000097.1:0-4528 GCA_963550265.1 uncultured Mitsuokella sp.
GAGCACGAACTTTTTGCGCGCTGGGGAGGGCAAAGGAAATAAATATACGAAAAGGGCATGAAGCTCATTGCTTCATGCCCTTCTTTGAAAGGATGGATTTTTATTAAGGCCATCGTCGTTGGTGCAGAAAAAGCCGCAGGCATCCGCCGCATCACAGGGCAGGCGATTGCAGACATTTAAGGGCTTCCAATACCTTTTGCAGCAGCCATTCAGCATAATGCTCTTTTCCATTCCAGATACACAGTCCTTTTGCGCCTACTGCCTTATGTGGATAGAAGCCGCAGTCCGCTTCTTGCAGCATAGGAAGATCCATCGGTGTATCTCCTGCAGCAAAGGTACGAACTATATTTTTGCTGCAGGCTGCTTTTAGACGGCGAAATGCAGCACCCTTGTTGAGCCCTCTTGGTAAGAGATAGATTTTACTGCCTGACGGTTCGACTTTCAGCGATGTTGTGCTCTGCAGCTCCGCAGCTGTCTTCGCGATCGCCACGTCGTCCTTACAGTAGAGAAAGAGGTACGACGTATCGACGATGCGACATCTTCGAAAGCGCGTATCTGTTTTATAACGTGCAAGCTGGCGGCAGATTTCTGCATAGTCTTCGGCAGAGGCACGCATGGCTTCTCGCCATGCTGGGACGGGCGTATTGTCTTCGAATAAGTAAGCTCCATTTGTCGTAATGGCGCGTCTGGGACGACAACCCTTCGGCCATACAATGCGCTGATACTGGGCAATGCTGCGCGTCGTGATGGGGATGATTTCGGCACGTGCTGCTATAAGGCGCAGCAGGCGTATCGTTTCGGTTGAGAAGTAACCCTGTTCTTTGCCGTCCAGCCATTCGACACAGTGATCGCCGGGCTTTCGGTGCTTTTTGGAAAAGAGCAGGGTGTTATCTAAATCTGTTGCAAATAAAAGACTCAATTGTCCGCGATGGTCTGAATAAGCCCACATGCCCTGTAATTTTGCAGCGGGAATACAGCCATCTCCACTCCCTTCTCTCGTGCAAGTTGGTAAAGATGCCCCAAGTGTTCTGCATCGTCTAGACTGTGAACGAGTATCTTCCATGGCAGACGGCGCAGAAGCACACGCGTTGCTTCGCCGATTCCAGGTTTGATGAGATTGATATTTTTTATGGAGAAGGTGCGCGCAATTTGCTCGACTTCAGTGATTCCTGCATGTTTGCTCTTCGTGTACCGAGCAGGAGATGCCTCTTTGGGGAAATGAGCTTCGACGGCGTTAATAAACTCGTAGGTGCGATCTTGCTTGCGCAGGTTTTTGTAAAATGCTGCGCCGTGAAAGTCGCGGCTCCCGATGATGTCCCGTCGGAAAAATGTGCGGCTTAAAAGACCCGATACTGTAGAATTGAGGCAGGCGCTTGCGATCAGGAAGTCATTCTGCGTCCCCGCTATCGCTGCGACATTGGCAGGATCCGATAGAACGGCAAGCCCCGCATCGACATGTGGATACGCCTTTATGGCGCGCTTGAGTTCACGTTGAATCGCGCCTTTGCCCGTCCATCCATCGATGAACTGAATCGTTTCTGGTACATGGCGTGCTAGGATATAGCGCATAGCATTTTCATCAATACCTATGTTGCGTATGATACTGATGGTATAATGCGGTACATTTGCGCCGAAGCGCTTTTTTAGATAATGCTTCATCAAGATGCCAATCGGCGTGCCGGCGCGTGCCAGAGAGACGAGTACAGGACGTTTTTTCTTTGCTCGGTAAACAGCTTCGGCTGCTGTTGCAACAGTGGCAGCGACAAGCGGGGCGTAGTGCGTCAGTGCTTTTTCATAGGCTGCAAGGTATGGCGACGTCGGCTCGTACTCGATGGGAAGCATTTCGCAGTAGTGCCGTCCTGCCTGAATGGCATGTTCGCGCTCTCTTGTCCCCATTGGCTCGACAAGTCCTGTGATATCCTTTAGCAGAAGTTCGACATCTTCCGCGCGGTATGTACTAAACATCGCCTTCTCCTCCCATCCAAATTATTGAACTGCAGCCCTGCCGCACGAGTGTGCCGCGCAGCGCGTCTTGTGCTTCCTTGCGCCATGTCTTTACATCTGAAACGACGAGTACAAGGTCGGCGAGTGTAATATTGTAGAGGTATGTCTTGCGCCCTGCCTCGTAAAAGCTCGGCAGTTCCACGCCCGTCTTGATGGGATAATCGCCTTCTGCATAGATGCCGATTGGACTTCGCGTTGTGGCATGGCAGCGCACGGTATATCCTGCCTGTTCCCATGCCGCGCCGACCAAAAGCGCGGGCATCATGCATTCTTCTGTACCGAGTACGAGCACCGATTTCACGGTTTGTTGCGGCGTATATGATTGTACGAGGGCGGCACCGCGCTCCTGCCACTTTGCCATATAGTCCGAGATGTAAACGCCGCGCCTTGGGTCGCCTGCTGCTGCACCGATGAGGGAGGAATCTTTCTGCTGGGCGCTAAGCGGCTCGGCAGCGCGCGGTGCCGTCACCTTCATAGCCTTTATCTGTGCGGCATAGTCCGTGGCAGGCAGGGTAAGCAGGGAAACCGTTGTAATTCCCTCCGCTGCCATCTGCGCCGCATTTACCGCATCCATGCGATTGATGAGAGAAGCTGCTGTCATGGGGAGTTTTAGCGTGGGAAAAGCGGAACGAAGGCGTGCAACCAGGTTGCGTACGGTCTTTCCTGTTGAAAGCTCGTCATCGACAAAGACGAGTCCCTGCGATGCGGCAAGACGGGCGGCAAGATGCTCGCTGCAAAGCTTTTGCTGCGTTGCATGGCTGTGCTCTTCGGAAAATACAATCCAGTCGGCGACTTCGGGCAGTGGTTCGCGCGTCGTTTGGAGATAGAAACAATTTGTCTCCAGTGTCTTTGCGCATGCCGCTCCGATGGCTGTTGCCGTTTCGGAAAAACCGATGACGAGGCGCGAAGATGGGCTTATCTTTCGCACGCAACTACCAAGTGTTTCCATCATGGTGAGTGCCGCTGAAGGTGAGGCAGGGATGTGCTTTGCCTGTAAGGGGTTTACCAGGAGGTACGCGCGCTTTGTATTTTGATAGCGCCGTGCAAGACGCAGAATATCCTGCTCTCGGTACGAGTTGACTTCATTTTGATTCATACTTTGATTCCCCTTTATGCTAGCTTGATAAGCTCTTCATATTGGCGGCTCAATATGCGCACCTATAGAGCCTTCCCGTTTTGCTGCACCTGATGGATGAAAAGATAACCATGCCGAATCCTTGAAAACGCGCAGCTTATACTTTTCGTATGCCGTAAATTTTGCTGCGTTGGTAGATTTTTCGCGCCCACGTGCTATGACATTTGACTTCGTTCATCCGTTTGCCGTCTGTACTTCTCGCAACGCCGAGTCGTCCGTCTTGCCAGCCGAGGATCTCTTTTGCGTCTGCAAAGTCCGTCTCCGTGACCTTCAAGCTTTCGTAGATGTAGGGCAGCTGTGCGGGGTGAATTGCCGTCTTGCCCGTGAATCCGTTTACAGCATCGAGTACAAGCTCGTGCTGCAGCCCGTCCGCCCACGCACCGCCGGGTTCGCCGAAATAGTTCCAAACAGGTCCTGAGACGACATAGTCCTGTATGAACACGTTCAAAATATCGATGAGTACATCGCGCACGAGACCAAGGTCGTATATCGTCCGGTCGATGGGGCAGCGGATACCGTAGAGATTGGAAAGGTCGTTGCCTCCGACACGGATATTGAGGATATGGCTGTGCACGTTCTTCAATATCGCCTTGAGGCGTGCAAGACATGTGTGCCGTGTGGGAAGAGCGGCAATCATGCGGCTCTCAAGAATCGGCATGACGTAGAGAAAGTTACCTTTTTCTTCTGCTTCATTCAGGAGCGTGGCATATTCTGCGGCATTTTCAAGGTCGAATTTCGGCAGAATAAAGCCTGTGATGATGGAGCGGACGGAAGCGAGACGGTAGAGGAGTGCACGCAGGTGCTTTGGCGTGCGGACGCGCACGAAGATATGCGGCAGGGAGGTGCCACCGGCCGCTGCTCCCTGCAAGTCGTGAAGAATGCGCCACAGAGTCTCTTCTGCCTCATCGAGCGCTGCATCCAAAATTGTATCCTCCAAGCAGAAGGCAACGGAGGTCAGGCATGGAATTTTATTCTCCGTCAATTTCGCGACGATGTTTTCTTGTATGGCGGGCATGTAAAGAAGCCCGCCGACTTCGTACGCGAGCCGTTCGCGCTCTATCTGTCGTTCCTGTTCCTGCGTTTCTTTCAAATCCATTTCTTTGATTTTAATCAACCTCCACGCCGTAGCGGCGGCATAGCGTCGGGAGCCCGGCTGCCCAGCCTGCGCCGATAAAGCGCAAGCGCCAGTCACCCTTGCGTCGGTAAAGCTCCAATGCTTCGACAGTCTTTTCCCGTACTAGTTCTGTCAGCGGAAAGACGAGCGAGTGAGCGGCAAGCTGTACGCGAACTTCGGGTTCTTCCACGGCATGAAAATCCGCGCCGCTCCCGTCGTCGTAGACCGAGCAGCAGAGGAGCACCCGCGCTATTTCCATGGGAAGGGTAGCAGGG
>CAUVCH010000098.1:0-4505 GCA_963550265.1 uncultured Mitsuokella sp.
CTCCTCCTTCTTGTCGGAGCACTCTACATTGTTTCCACCGCCTTTATTCCGACGTTCAACCGATTTGTCATCGACTTTCCTGCAATCACGTCGAATCTACAAGCCTCTCTTGCGGAAGAATCTATTTTCCTCGGCAGAGAGAGCAATACACTTTGGGAGGAAATTCGAGGCATAGGCATCGAAACGTTGAAATCCTCACTCTCTTTGCTCCTATCGCTCTTCAGCCGTGCGATTGATATCGTCATCATCCTCTTCGTCACCTTTTACTTATTGAAGGACGGCGAAAAGATCAAGGCGTATCTTGCAAAGCTCTTTCCAACCAGCGATTATGAACGCGTCCTCGCCCTCTTTAACAAGATCCTCTTGGCGCTGCGGACATACATCACGAGTCAACTCACCATCTGCCTTATCACGGGCATCATTGTCTTCTGTTATTACACCGTGCGCGGGATCCCCTATGCCTCGGTCTTTGCCATGGTCTCAGGCGTCGCGGAATTCATCCCTGTTTTAGGGCCTACGGTAGCATCCGTACTCGGCACGATGATGACAGCGACCGTCGGCAGCTTCATTGCCTTGCAGACACTCGCCTTCTACCTCATTTTAACGCAGATCAATCACAACATCATCTATCCGACGCTTATCGGAAAATCCTTGAATCTCCATCCCGTCGCCATCATCCTCGGCATCATCCTCGGCGGCGAGGTGCTCGGCGCTCCCGGTATGTTTCTCACCGTTCCCTTCATCGTCATTGTAAAACTTGTTATAGAAGATATCTTCCGCGAAAGCAAGATGACGAGCGAACGACTGAAAAACTCCCGCTGGCTTGCAAAAAAGCACGATGAAAATCAAAGGACATAAAGAAGGCGGTCACAGCAAATTCCCGCTGTGACCGCCTTCTTCATGCATGCTTCAAACGCTTTATTCTTTTACAGGATTTTCTTCGGCATCTACCTTCCGTATCCCTTCCTTTAGATACGTCCAGCCGTCTTTTTCCTCAATAGCGCCTATTTTAATAAGATGCCCGAGAGCACGCTTGAAGGCGGCCTTTGAAATATGAAACTTGTCCATAATGAGCTCCGACGACGATTTATCTCCATACGGCATCTTGCCGCTGCGCTCTTTAAGAAAGGCTAGAATTGCTTCTCCATCGGTGGCAAGTGCCTTTTCCTTGGCCTCGCGAAGCGATGCATTCAGGCGTCCATCCTTTCGAAGGAAGGTCACACGTGCTGTAACGATTTCACCGACACGCGGACGCTGTGCCATTTCCTTATTTGCCAGAAAGACGATATAGCGCTCGCTGCTAAAAAGAAATGCGCCGGCATCCGTATAGTTGTAGATGGCACCGGTCACCATATCGCCGACCTTGACGCCTGTCGCCGGCTTTGAAGCACGTCGTATCTCATCTTCGACTTCCATCGTAACGGCAAGGCGGCCGGACTTATCCGTATAAAGCTTCGCCCAGACGACTTCGCCAATCTGCGGACGTCCGCGCATCCCTGCATATGGAAGAAAGATGCCGCGTTCTGCACCGACGTCAAGAAAGGCGCCATCGCGGCTGACGTTGATGACCTTGAGTCGTGCAATCTGCCCTTCCTTCATCTTCGGCGTTCGCATGCTCGCCGTAAGGCGGCGCTTCGGGTCAAGGTACAGAAAGACTTCGACCTCCTCGCCGACGGCAACGCGATGCGTTTGCTGCGTCTCATGCAGGAGAATGTCATCGCTCGTGCTTCCGGTCTCTGCATCGAGAAAGGCGCCCATCTCTGAAATGCGAGCGACCTTCAGCGTCGCAACCGTGCTCGGTCCGTACTTGCGGCTTTTGCGCAGCGTCTCATCTTCCTTTTTCATCTTCAATCCTCATACGACGTGAGCTTTGCGTCGCCCCAGAGACGTTCAAGCGCATAGTATTCTCGTGCATCCGTACGAAAGACATGTGCGATGGTATCGCCGTAATCCATCAGGATCCACTCGCCTGCGCGGTAGCCTTCCTTGCGCAGGAAAGCTATCCCCTTTTTTGCCAGTTCTTCTTCAATGTTATCGGCAATGGCGCGCACCTGTGTTGCTGTGTTTGCCGAGCACACGACAAAATAATCCGTCGAGTTCATAAGCCCCTGCATATCCATGCAGACGATGTCACTCGCCTTCTTCTCTGCCGCAGCTTTTTCGATTTCCCTGCTGATTTCCAATGCTGTCATGATTTAGTGCTCCTTTACATTTTCGCTCTCTACCGAGCAGTGAGTTATTTCTTCCCCTGTCCTTCTTTATCATCATGCGATGTTTCCGGAGGAAAAAATTCCTGTATCCTTTCCTCGATACGACCGGTGTCCGGCAGCCATACATCACCTTTTCCCTGATCACCAGGAAGCATGAGCGTCGTCGGTGCCTCTTTCGAAAGGGAACGGGCTACATTGGCAAGGTGTGCCGAGTCGAAGATCTCAGCACTCGTCTGGGTATCATTCTTAAGGATCTCGGCGATTTGAGGCAGTTTTGGAATTGTGTCGACTTTGAGAATCCTTTTATAAAGCAGCTTTAGAAATTTTTGCTGCCGCTGCACGCGTCCAACTTCGCCTAGTTCTGGACTCCGATATCGCAGATACTCCTGTGCCTGTTCCCCACTTAAATGCTGATATCCCTGCTTCAGATGGATGGAAAGCCCTGCCGACTTGTCTTCGTAGTTCATTTCTCCTTCAACATAGACATTGATACCTCCCAGCACGTCCATCAGGTCGGAAAATGTCTTCATATCAAGGATGACGTACTGATGCACGGAAATGCCAAGGAGCTGATTGACAGCGCGTACCATTCCCGGCGCGCCTTCCTTTTGATAGATACCACTGATGCGTCCCGACCTTCTGCTGTTAGGATAAGCCACCCAGGTGTTCGGCGGAATCGAGACAAAACGCACCTTGCCCGTCGCGTTTTCCGTGCTGGCTAAAAGGACAACATCCGCGTGCTGACTTCCTTTCGATTGTGCATCGGCACCGTCGTCAATACCGAGAACAAGCACATTTGTATAGGCATCAAACTTCGGATCAATAGGACCACGCCACGCCTCCTGCCGCTGTTCATATCCCTGCCGTGCGCTCTGATACGCATGATAGAGCTGCCCGCCCCAACGAACGACCGTATAACTGGCCAAGACGATAAAAGCAAAGATGGCGATGCTGATGAGGAGGTAAATGAGACAGCCAAAGAACCGGCGCCGTTTGCGCCGCGCAATCTTTTGTTTCTTCCGCTTGATGTACTGCCACATCAAACTGTGTTTATCGATTGTCTCTTTCTCATGTTCATCCATCGTGATACAAGCCTTTTAGGAGGATATCATTTCGTGCACGAACGGTCATGGGGTGAAGGAGCCGCCCCTTTTTTGCAACAAAGATAATTGATTGCGTGAGACCTTCGAGCACCATTTCATCAAGTGCTCCTTCCCTCGCACACTCACGAAGCACATCGACGCCCGGATAGTCGCGATTCGGCTCGATCATGTCGGCAAACCAGACGATTTTTTGAAGGTCTGTCATATCTGCACCGCCAACCGTGTGCGTATAGATGGCGGCTAGAATCTCCCCGTCCTCTACGCCATAAAGCTCCCGTGCACGCGCTGCACCGACATAGGCGTGAAGCAGAAGCGGCATCGTGCGCTCGATGTTTGAAAAAGAAATGCCCCGTCGCTCCGCTTCCCGCACCAAGTTCTCTGTCTCATACTCACGCCCGCAGTCGTGCAGGAGTCCTGCTACTGCAGCCTTTTCTACATCGACGCCGAATCGCTTGGCAAGCGCCACCGATGTTTCCATGACACCGAGCGAATGGACATAACGGCTTTTCTTCAAGCGCTTTTCCAATTCTTTCTTCATGTCATCCAGAGAAAGCATTTCTTTTGTCTCCTTTGTCAAGATACAGTCCCTCTTTTCGGATATACTCCTTCACTGCATCCGGTACGAGGTAACGGATGGGTAGCCCTTCGCGCACGCGCCTGCGGATGTCCGTCGATGAAATCTCCATGCCGGGAACTTCGAGAAAATGTATGCGCTCGCACGCGAGTTTTCCAAAATCCTTTTCGAGTGCTATAGTATTGACAGGATCGCCGAGACGCGTCGCACCGATAAAATGACAGCTCGCAAGAAGCTCTTTCGGATGATACCATTTATGCAAATCGTTGATGGAATCCATCCCCGTGATAAAGTAAAAATCAGCGCCTGCTCGGTAAAGTTTCTGAAGTTCCCGCACGGTAACGAGGGAATAGGACAGACCACTGCGCTTTCGTTCGATGTCCGACAGAGTAAAAGCATCATTTGCCGCAATGGAGAGCTCTGTCATATGGTAACGATGCACATATAGCGTAACCGCGCGATCCTGTTTATGCGGCGGATCCGCTGCAGGAATAAAAAGTACTTCGTCAAGAGAAAATGCCGCACGTGAGTTCTCCGCAATTAAGAGATGTGCCATATGCGGCGGATCAAATGTTCCGCCCATGATTCCGATACGCCGCTTCAAAACTACACCTCCTA
>CAUVCH010000099.1:0-4463 GCA_963550265.1 uncultured Mitsuokella sp.
CTAGAACGTCGGTTTTGAAGGTGCGGATATGAGCTACGAGTCGCATGCGCGGCTGACAAAGCTCATGGATGGCATTCGCTTGACAGAGTCTTTGCGTCTCGATTCGCTTCGGGAGATTAAGGATGAAGGCGAAATCGAGAACATACGAAAAGCGTGTGAAATCGCAGATATTGCCTTTAAGGATGTCTGTACTTTTATCCATGCAGGCGTTACCGAAATCGAAGTTGCGGCGCGCCTTGAAGAAGTCATGCGCCGCGCGGGCTCCGAAAAGCCGTCCTTTGATACGATTGTCGCATCGGGACTTCGCGGCAGTATGCCGCATGGCACGGCGACGCAGAAGCCGATCGAAGTAGGCGATTTTGTCACGATGGACTTTGGTGCAAAGTATCAGGGCTATTGTTCTGATATTACGCGCACGGTCGTCGTCGGCAAGGCGTCGGCGCGTCAGAGAGAAGTTTATGCGGCAGTGCTCGAAACACAGAAGAACGTGCTCGATGCCATTGCACCCGGAAAATCCGGCAGGAAAATCGATGCGCTGGCAAGAGAAAATCTAAAGCGCTATGATCTTGCGCAGTATTTCGGTCATGGATTGGGGCACAGCCTAGGGCTGGAGATTCACGAAGAACCGCGCCTTTCGCGCTACAGTACGTGTGAATCGCTCGTACCGGGAATGCTCGTCACCGATGAGCCGGGGGTCTACCTTCCGGATTGGGGCGGTCTTCGCATCGAGGACACGGTTCTTGTGACAAAAGATGGTGCCGAGCCGTTGACGAAATGCAGCAAAGATCTGATAGAGTTAAACTGAGTTTAGATACACGCAGAAGCTCATGCTGGCGCAGGGCTTTTGTTTTCAAACATGGCAGAGGGCTGTGCGTAAAAGAGAACATCGCGCGGTATCCTGTATTTGCTAGGAGGAATCTTTTTGTATACCAAGGTAGATACAAACCTGAACTTCGTCGATCGCGAGAAGGAGATCCTGAAGTTTTGGAAGGACGAAGACATTGCGCATAAGGCGGTCGCCCAGCGCAGGGGGGCAGACACCTTCACTTTCTACGACGGCCCGCCGACAGCAAATGGCAAGCCGCATATCGGCCATGTGCTGACGCGTGTCATCAAGGATATGCTGCCGCGCTACCAGTCCATGAAGGGCAAGAATGTTCTCCGCAAGGCGGGGTGGGATACGCATGGTCTGCCGGTCGAGCTAGAGGTTGAAAAGGCGATCGGCATCAATGGCAAGGAACAGATCGAAAACTATGGCATCGAGCCGTTTATCAAGAATTGCCGTGCGTCGGTTTGGAAGTATAAGGGGATGTGGGAGCAATTCTCCGACGTCGTCGGCTTTTGGGCGGATATGGAACACCCATACATTACGTATGAGAACAATTTTATCGAATCTGAGTGGTGGGCGCTGAAGGAAATTTGGAAGAAGAAGCTCCTCTATAAAGGCTATAAGGTCGTTCCGTACTGCCCGCGCTGCGGCACGCCGCTTTCTTCGCACGAAGTTGCCCAGGGATATAAGGATATCACCGAGCGTTCCGCTATCGTAAAGTTCAAGGTTAAGGGCGAAGATGCCTATTTCCTCGCATGGACGACGACGCCGTGGACACTTCCATCGAATCTCGCCCTCTGCGTCAACCCGAACGTCGATTATGTAAAGATTCGCGTGGCAAATACAGTCTATTATCTCGCAGAAGCACTTGTTGATGCTGTCTTTGAAGGCGTGGAAGGCGACCGTGAAGTTCTCGAAAAGATGAAGGGCAAAGCGCTCGAGTACCGCGAATACGAGCCGCTTTACCCCTATGCAAAAGGCAAGCTGAAGGGCAAGAAGGCGTTTTTCGTCACGAATGACAACTATGTCACGACGGAAGATGGTACGGGCATCGTCCATATGGCGCCGGCCTTTGGCGAAGACGATAACCGCGTTTGCCAGAAGTACGACATTGCTTTCGTCTGCTTTGTCAACAGCCGCGGCGAGATGACGGAAGATACGGATTTCGCGGGCGTCTTTGTCAAAAAAGCCGACCCGATGATTCTGAAGGATCTTGAGGAAAAGGGAAAGCTCTTTAAGGCGCCCGAGTTCACACACAGTTATCCGCATTGCTGGCGATGCGATACGCCGCTGCTCTACTATGCGCGCGAATCGTGGTTTATCCGCATGACGGCAGTCAAGGATG
Source organism: uncultured Mitsuokella sp. (assembly GCA_963550265.1). Classification (GTDB taxonomy): domain Bacteria; phylum Bacillota; class Negativicutes; order Selenomonadales; family Selenomonadaceae; genus AWVT01. The sequence goes on from CAUVCH010000099.1 coordinate 2,175, forward strand.
AACTCGTCGCCAACAATAATACGGTTAACTGGATTCCAAAGTCGATCGGCGAGGGGCGCTTTGGCAACTGGATTGAACATGTCCAGGATTGGGGCATCAGCCGCAACCGTTATTGGGGCACACCGCTTAACATCTGGGAATGCGAGAATGAAACGTGTGGCCATCAGCACGCGATGGGCTCCATTGAAGAGCTGAAGTCCATGAGCGATAACTGTCCGGATGACATCGAGCTTCATCGTCCTTACATCGATAAGGTTACCGCCAAGTGCCCGAAGTGCGGCGGCGTTATGCACCGTGTGCCGGAAGTCATCGACTGCTGGTTTGACTCGGGGTCCATGCCGTTTGCGCAGTGGCACTATCCGTTTGAAAACAAGGATATCTTCGAGCGCCGCTTCCCGGCGGATTTTATCTCTGAAGCTGTCGATCAGACGCGCGGCTGGTTCTACTCGCTGATTGCCATCTCGACGATTCTCTTTCATAAAGCGCCGTACAAGAACGTCATTGTTCTCGGACACGTCCAAGATAAGGACGGCCGCAAGATGAGCAAGTCGAAGGGCAATGCCGTTGACCCAATGGATGCGCTTACCAAACACGGTGCCGATGCCATTCGGTGGTACTTCTATGAGAACAGTGCCCCATGGCTGCCGAATCGTTTCCATGACGACGCTGTTCAAGAGGGCGCGCGTAAATTCATGGGGACGCTCTGGAATACCTATGCATTCTTCGTGCTCTATGCGAATATCGACAATTTTGACCCAACGCAGTACACGCTCGATTATGACGAACTTCCTGTCATGGACAAGTGGTGTCTCTCGCGCCTTGAGACAATGGTCAAGGAAGTCGACAGCGATCTCGGGAGCTACCGCGTTACGGAAGCTGCCAAGGCGCTTCAGACATTTGTCGATGAGCTCTCGAATTGGTATGTCCGCCGCAGCCGCAGCCGCTTCTGGGCAAAGGGCATGGAAGCGGATAAGATCTATGCCTACATGACGCTTTACACCGCGCTCGTCACGATGGTCAAGGCAGCGGCGCCGATGGTTCCGTTTATCACAGAGTCCATCTATCAAAACCTCGTCCGTTCCGTCGACAAGGCGGCGCCGGAATCCATCCATTTGGCAGACTTCCCGACGGTCCATGAAGCGTGGATTGATACGGAGCTTGAGACGACGATGCGCGAAGTTCTCGAGATCGTCGTCCTCGGTCGTGCAGCCCGAAACGAGGCTAACATCAAGAATCGTCAGCCAATCGGGCAGATGTTTGTCAAGGCACCGGCAGAGCTCTCGGCGTTTTACCGTCAGATCGTAGAGGAAGAACTGAATGTCAAATCCGTCGTCTTTAAGGACGATATGGAAGCGTATCTTTCCTACAGCTTCAAGCCGCAGTTCCGTATCCTGGGACCGAAAGTAGGCAAGGCGATGGGCGGCATTCAAAAGGCACTGAAAAACTTGAATGGACACGAGGCGAAGGAGGCGCTCGATAAGACAGGCGAGCTCAAGGTCTCGGTCAGTGAAGATACCTTCACGCTCACGCGCGAGGATGTCGAAGTCACCATGGCGCAGACTGAAGGCTACAACTGCCAGCACTATGGAAGTGTCACAATTGCACTGGAGACGACACTTTCGCCAGAGCTCGTGGAAGAGGGCTTTGTCCGCGAGCTCATCAGCAAGATTCAGACGATGCGCAAGGAAAACGGCTTTAAAGTTCAGGATCGTATCACAGTTGGTATGAAGGACAATGAGAAGCTAGAGAAGATTGTCAGGAAAAACGAAGCCTTCCTAAAGGAGATTACGCTTGCTAACGAAGTCACGTACCATGCTGTGCAGGGCTTTGAGAAGGCATGGAATATCAATGGCGAGAAGGTAACGCTTTCTGTCCAGTAATTTTGCAAGAAAAGGAAATATTTTGCCTGACCACCAGCATATGCATCAGCTTCCTGACGGCACGGTAAAACATACTCATGCGCATGAGCACACGCAGACAAAGGCGGTTCTCAACCGCATGGCGCGTCTTATCGGTCACTTGGAATCTATTCGCACCATGATTGAAACCGGCCGTGACTGCAGCGAAGTTCTCATACAGCTTTCGGCAGTCGGCAGCGCGATAAACGGCGTCAGCCGTGTGATTTTAAAAGACCATCTCGAGCACTGCATTGTCCATGCCGTCCAAGATGGTGACCAAGATGCCATCGAGCAGCTGAATAAAGCCATCGATCAATTTATGAAATAACAAAAGAGCATGTGTCCCTAAAAGGATGCATGTTCTTTTGTTTTATTCGGCTAGGATAAAAGT
>CAUVCH010000100.1:0-4460 GCA_963550265.1 uncultured Mitsuokella sp.
GTTCGATCCCCCTCGTCTCCACCATTTAGAATGTTAGCTCCTTCATCAGGCAGATGCCTTTCGAAGGAGCTTTTTTGTATTCTTTCATAGATGAGGCATGTGATGGCTTGCGGGATGGGAGACAGATATGGCTGCGAAACTTGATTTCATTGTTGGCAGGGCAGGCGCAGGAAAAAGCAATGCCTGCCTTTCTGCCATGCGTGCGCGCATGAGGGAAGATCCGCTCGGTGCGCCGCTTATTCTCCTTGTACCGGAACATATGACGTATCGCATGGAACGCGATTTGGTGCTTCCGATTGAAAGAGGACAGGGCTTTTTACGCGGCTATGTGTTTGGTTTCCGTCGTTTGGCTCACTATGTACTCAATGAAATCGGAACGCTTTCTGTGCCGCGCATCAGTGAGATTGGGCGCCGCTTGCTGCTTCGGAAGATTTTAACCCGCCACCAAAAAAAAGGAGATCTCACGGCGTTCGGGCGAGCGATTCGCCAGCGAGGCTTTACAGAGAGTCTTTCAGATGGAATTCGTGAGATGAAGTCCTGCCGCTTGACGAGGGGTATCTTGGCGATGGCGGCGGATACGCTTAGAAAGCAGGAGATGCTTGCGGAAAAGCTCCGCGAAATGGCTGTTTTGTCGGAAGAATTTGCTGCTGAGATGCATGGTAAGGCAAATGATGAAGAAGATATGATGGAGCAGCTCGCTCAGGCGATTCTAACATGTCCTTTTTTTAAAGATGCGGAAATCTGGATCGATGGGTTCTATTTCTTGAATCCACAGCAGTTGGAAGTTCTTTCCTCCCTTCTTCTTGCCGTAAAAGCCATTCATGTAACACTTCCTCTGGATGGGCGGATGAAGGGGAGTGTCGTCCGTCTCGACAGTATGGAAAATATCTCAGAAACCGGTATTTTCCATCGTGCGTATGAGACATATCTTTTGATAAAGAAGATGGCGTGCGAGCGGGTCGGCATACAGAAAAGCGATGTCCTATGGTTAAACGCTAAGGCACGTTGTCAAAAGCCCTTCGCCCCTCGTCATTTGGAACAGAACCTTTTCCGTCGCGGAAAGGTATCTCCCGTAGATGGTGCGGGAATTGCACTTACCGAGGCGTCAAACAAGCGACTGGAGATTGAAGCTGTTGCGTCGGATATTTTAAAGCACGTGCGTGAAGCGGGCTGGCGTTACCGTGAAATCGGCGTGCTGCTGCGCGATGCTAAGAGTTATGAGCCGCTCATTCGCCTTGTCTTTGCAGATGCGGATATTCCTTTTTTCGTGGATGGCAAGCGGCCGTCTACTCATCATTCACTGGCGGAGCTTTTGCGTGCCTCTCTAGAGGTCGTGCAGAAGAATTGGCCATATGAGGCGATTTTTCGTGCACTTCGCACAGGATTCTTTCCACTTGTCCGTGACGAGATTGACACGTTGGAAAACTATGTCTTGGAATTTGGCATCCGCGGTAAAAAGCGCTGGTTCGCCGCAGAGAACTGGAATTTTTTCCGTCGTTTTTCGCTCGATAGTGATGAAACAATTTCAAGTGAAACGTTGGAAAAAGTCAAGGAAATTGATGAGTTCCGACGGACGGTCGGAAATGTTTTTTCAGGTCTTTCAGATGCGCTCAGTCAGGCAAAGAACGTGCGCGAAATCGTCACAGCTCTTTATGATTTCTTGACAGTGCTCAAGGTGCCGGAGCGCCTCAGCGAGTGGCGTGCGCTTGCGGAAACGGAAGGTCGCCTTGCCGATGCAGCGGAGCATGAGAAGATTTGGTCAGACATCATGAATCTCTTTGACCAGATGGTAGAGATTACGGGCGATGAGGCAATGCCGCTGAAGGATTTTATCCATATCCTAGACGACGGTCTCGATGCGCTTTCCATCTCGCTGATTCCGCCGGGGCTGGATTATGTGACGATTGCTTCCTTTGATAAAAATAGCTTATCGGGGACGCGCGGCATCTATATCGTCGGTGCAGATGCCGATACTATGCCGCAGCAGGCAGGGCAGGTAGGAATGTTCTCCGATGCAGAACGCATGCATATCTTGGATGCTTTTCGAACACTGCGGCTTGCAGACGGTACGAAGTCGTCTTTTTCACGCGGAAGTATGGATCAGAGTTTTAGCGAAAAGTTCCTGATGTATCGCGCCTTTACGGAGTCCAGTGAATACCTATGGGTGTCTTATGCACTGGCAAAGACAGATGGCACGGGCATCGCGCCGTCGCCGATTGTCCGAAAGATGAGAGAACTCTTTACGAATTTAAATTTTCGTTCGATTCCGCTTGCTATGGTCGAGCGTAAGGACGACCTGCTGCTTTATGCACCGCGTCCTGCTATTTCTGGGCTTGTCTCTGCACTTCAAGACGCACGCGCTAAGAAAACACTCGCACCGCTGTGGCAGGATGTTTACAACTGGATGCTGAAGGAAAGGTCAGGAAAGCTTCCAATTGATCTTGCACTTTCAGGTCTCTTTGAAGAGGCAGGAAATAACGACATTCTGCCGCAGCTAGCACAGAATCTTTTCGCACCGAAAAAATATCTGCGCGGCAGTGTCTCGCAATTTGAGCTTTTCCGTAAATGTCCATTTGCGCATTTTGTAAAGTATGGGCTAAAAATCGAGGAGCGCCGCAGCTATGCATTCAAGCGCTATGATTTTGGATTGATTCTTCATGAAGTCATGAGGGAGTATGGCGAGTTTGTGAAGCGCGATTATGGCAGTCATTGGGAAGATGTGCCGAAAGAGGTGCGGAAAGCAGAGAGTATACAGATCGTCGATGCGATCGCACCGCGCCTTGAGAGCGAAGTGCTTCTCAGCCGCGCAAATTACAGACATTTGATCGAGCGAATGAAAGAAACAGTGCTTGATTCTATCGAGCATCTTACCGCTTGGGCAGCGCTTTCATCTTTTCAGCCCACATATCTTGAGGAAGAGTTTGGTTCTTATGGTGACAAGGTAAAGTTGACGCCGCTGCCGCTAAAAGGTGGTTTTAAGCTTTCGTTCAAAGGACGTATCGACCGCATTGACGTGCACAGTACGACACCGTATTACCTCGTCATTGACTATAAGACGCATACCATCGCCATCAATCTGTTTGAGGTCTATTATGGGCTTAGACTCCAATTGCTCGTCTATCTCTTGGTCGGGCGTGAACTGTTGAAACAGTCGGGAAAGGAGCGGCTGCCGGCGGGGATTCTTTACGCATTGCTGTTAAATCCGACAATCACGACGGCGAGCCGTATGACAGAGGATGCATTAAAAAAGGAAATCCTAAAGAAGCTTCAGATGCCCGGCTGGGTTTTGATGGATCCTGAAGTCATCCGTTCCATTGACAGCAGTTTCGACTACATTGGTCCTTCGCTCAAGAAAAATGAAGAATTTACCTCGGCCAGTGCGAAGTACATGAAAACACAGGAGGAGTTTGCCAATCTCCTCGATTATGTGGATTTTATTCTGCAGGATACGGGAAATGAGATTCTTTCGGGCAACATCAAGGCATATCCTTTCCGAGACGGACAAGATACCGGCTGCATGTACTGTGCTTTTCATGCTGTCTGTTCGTTCGATGCCACAATGCCGGGCTATGCATACAACGACATTGACCATCTGAATGACAGCGAGGCAAAGGAGAAAATTGAAGCGTATCTGGCAGAAAAGAATGGGGAAGGAGCGCGCAAATGACCTATACGGAAGATCAGGAAAAGGCAATCAGGACGCGCGGAAAGAATATCTTGGTTGCCGCGGCTGCAGGTTCTGGAAAGACGCGCGTCTTGGTCGACCGCATCATAGAACAGCTGCGAAATAGAGAATGCAGCATTGAAGAGATTCTCATCCTCACTTTCACAAGAGCGGCTGCAGCGGAAATGCAGGAGCGAATCGAACAGGCACTTTCCAAGGAACTCGAAAGCTGTGCATCGCGCGAGATACAGGAATTTTTGGAACGGCAGATGATCCTGCTGCCCGGTGCTTTCATTTCGACGTTCGACAGTTTCTGCAGCCGCATCATCCGACAGAATATCACGGCTGTCGATATCGACCCTCAATTTCGCATTGCAGATCAGCAGGAATTTGACCTTCTAAGGCGTGATACCTTGGAAGAACTGATGGAATCCCTATATGAGCGACCAGAGAACGAGGAGGATATCCCCGATTGGGAAGAATTTATTCACTTTGTCGACGATTATGGCGACGATCGAGGGGACTTAGCGATTCATAATGCGGTGATGGATCTCTATCGCTTTGCGCAAAGCCAGCCGTTTCCTGAGGCATGGCTCGATGAAGAATGTAAGCGATATGAAAGAGAATATGCGTCGCCGTGGGAAACGCCTTGGGCGGCGTCGATTGCTGAAGAAGCGCTCTTCTCTCTGACGTCCATGCGAGAGGGTTACGCTGCATTATCGAATATCCGCACAGCGAATCCGCAAGAAGCTTTTCTTGCACATTGGACGCCTTATGCTGCACTGATTGATGACTG
>CAUVCH010000101.1:0-4455 GCA_963550265.1 uncultured Mitsuokella sp.
GATAACTTTATTTTATAAAGAAAATCGGTCTTTGTCAACACTTGATAGGTGAGATTATTTTTTTTTTTTTTGATAGATATTATTAGGAATTTACATAAATAAATTTACTAGAGCCAAGACGCCAAACGCTGCTCAGCGCAGACGCTCGACGATGATATGACCGCTTTCGACTTCTTTCCTGTGGCAGTGCGGACATTCGTTTTCGATAAGCCCCGTGTAGCCACAGACAGGGTCACGATCTACCGGGTGATTGATAGAGAAGTAGCCCATATCAGCATCGTGCATGGCGCGGACAACGGATTCAAACGCCTTGATATTTTTCGACGGATCGCCGTCCATCTCGATGTAGGCAATGTGGCCGGCATTCTCCAATGCATGATACGGCGCTTCGATGCGAATCTTGTCGATTGCCTTAATCGGGTAATAGACTGGCACATGGCTGGAATTTGTCATATAGTCGCGGTCGGTGACGCCGGGAATCTCGCCGTATGCCTTCTTATTTGCGCGCTGGAACTGCCCTGCCGTACTCTCCGCCGGCGTGCCGAAGGTCGACCAATTCCGATGCTCCGCCTCCGTATAGGCATCCGTGCGCTCACGCATATGCCCGACGATTTTAAGCCCGAGCGCCTGCGCCTCCTCGCTCTCGCCGTGGTGCTTGCCGATCAGCGCTTTCAGGCACTCGGCAAGACCGCAAAAGCCGATGGAATAGCTCGCATGCTTCAGGACATCCTTGATGGAATCGGTGATCTTCAGCTTGTCGCTGTCCATCCAAACGCCCTGCCCCATGAGGAACGGATAATTGTAGACATGCTTTTCCTCGATGACAGAAAGCCGGTCGAGAAGATAGTCATGGCAGAGCGTGATATACGCATCGAAGGTCTCGAAAAACTTGTCGATATCGCCGTGCGCCTCAATTGCAAGCTTCGGCAGATTGATCGTCGTAAAGGAAAAATTCCCGCGCGAGCCGGATGTCTCAGGACCGTTGACATTGCTCATGACACGCGTGCGGCAGCCCATCGTTGCGACGACGCTGTTGTAATCGCCCGGCTTGTAGTACTGAAGGTTATATGGCGCATCGATGTTGACGAAGTTCGGGAAAAGACGCTTGGCACTGACCTTGCATGCCTTTTGAAAAAGGTCGTAGTTCGGATCGCCCGCATTGTAGTTGACGCCTGCTTTCAGCTGAAAGACAGAGATTGGGAAGATCGGCGTCTCGCCATTGCCCAGCCCCGACCAAATCGCGTTGAGCACTTCGCGCGTCGCAAGACGGCCTTCCGGGGAAGTATCCATACCATAGTTGATGGAGGAAAATGGGACTTGCGCACCGGCGCGGCTGTGAAGTGTGTTGAAGTTATGAATCAGCGCTTCCATCGCCTGATGCGTTTCCTCGACAACGTCGTCACAGGCCAGAAAGTAGACTCTTTCTGCATCTTCCTTGCGTCCTTCGTCCGTATATTGATACGGATGAGGCAGCACCTTTGCAAGCGCTTCCGCAATCGCCGCAATCGCCTTTTGGGCACGCTCCGTCTCGAACGATTCATCATAAAGGCAGGCGTCAAGATCAACCGCCTTTTTAAAAGCCTTGCGGTAGACACCCGCATCGCCGCCCAATGCATCAAGACCGAAGCGGTAGAGAACAGCGCGCTCGGCTTCCCGATAGAGCGCTTTGTAAAAGGACTTTTTCACGCCCTCCGCCATGGCGTAGTCAAAAGCATTGATGCTCTGACCACCAAACATATCGTTCTGGTTCGACTGGATGGCGATACAGGCCAGCGAGGCATAGGCACGGATAGAGTTCGGTTCGCGAAGGAAGCCATGCCCCGTCGAAAAGCCGCCGTGAAAGAGCTTTAACAGGTCGATCTGGCAGCAGTTGAAGGTAATGAGGGAAAAATCCTTATCGTGGATGTGAATCCAGTTCTCCTTATCCGCCTTGCGATAGCGCTCATCGAGAACGTAGTTGTCGACAAAGTGCTTCGCGCCCTCTGCGCCGAGTTTGAGCATGATACCCATGGAAGCATCCGTATTGATGTTCGCATTGTCTCGCTTTAGGTCGGAGTCAACTGCGTCGGCAAAGAAGATGTCACGATACGCCTTCATCAAGTGCTTTTGTGCCTCGCGGCGGTCAGCGTGGCGCTGGCGATAGCGAATGTATTTTTTCGCTATGTCGTAGAAGTCCTGCTTCATAAGTTCCTGTTCGACAAGGTCCTGTATCTCCTCAACGCTGACATTCTCGCGGTCACGGATGTCCAATTCCACCAGCATCGTCACGCGGAGAATATCGCGCTCCGTCATGATCGTGCCGGCATCTTGGTTCGCCCCGCGGATGGCATTCACGATCTTCCTGCGGTCGTAGGGTACCTGTCCGCCGTATCGTTTCGTTACAGTCTTCAACGTCATAAAAAACGGACGCACACGGCGTCCTCGCCTCCCAACATAATGTAGAAGTTCATACCTCACGCACAACTATATCTTGTGGTTTTTCGTATTTTTTACTTGCTTAAATCGAAGATATTGTAGCAAATCTTTTCTCCCTTGGCAAGTTCTTTTACCAGAATAATTTATAATAATTCTCTACAATCCGAACTTTGCCTCACTGTTGCTCTTGACGAATATACTTCCGTCCTTTATAATGCAAGCCAATGAAATTAATATTTTTCTTATAAGGAAAGAAGGTATTTTCATGGCAAATACCACGGAAAACGACGTACAGCGCGCCCGCAAAGACGCGCTGAAAAATCATCCGGGAAACAATCCCCGGCAGATTCTCTTCTGGTTTAGCGCTCTCTTTGTCGGCGCCATTCTCGGCTGGATGCAAATCCCAGCGCTAAACGCACTCTTCAGCTTCATTGCGACCGTCTTCACGCGCCTCTTCCAGTTCATTGCTGTACCGACCATCGCGCTCGCCGTCATCACGACGCTCGCCGCACTCGGTGCGAAAAAGGACACGGGAAAAATCTTCGCCCATGCCGTAACCTACACGCTGCTGACGACCTTCTGCGCCGCAGCCATCGGGCTTGGACTCTACCTCTGGATCGCCCCTGGCAATCTTCCGGCAGACATCATCGGCGCCGGCGCGGCGGATGTACCGACGCAAAAGCTCGGCAACCTTTCCTACTATGACCACATTCTTTCCGTCATTCCGAACAACATGCTGCAGCCCTTTCTCTCCGGCAACGTGCTCTCCGTCATGCTGATTGCAGCTGCTGTCGGTCTCGCCCTTGCCTTTATGCCGAAGACGGAAAACCGCGAGATTCTCCTCAAAGGTCTGCACGGCGCGCAGGAACTTCTCTTCACGCTCATCCGTGCACTCCTCTACGTCCTTCCGCTCGGTATCCTCGCCTTTGCCGCACAGCTTTCCGCGCAGATTGAAGCAGGCGTCATCGTCGGCGCACTCGGCAAATACACGGCTGTCGTCCTCGGCGGTAACGTCATTCAGGCTTTCATCGTCATTCCGCTGATTCTCCGCCTGCGTGGACTGAACCCGCGCTACGTCTTCCGCAAGATGGCACCTGCTGTCGCCGTCGCACTCTTTACAAAGTCCAGCGCCGGCACGCTCCCTGTGACACTTGCCTCGGCAGAAGCGCGCCTGAAGGTCAACCCGCGTGTTTCGCGCTTCATACTCCCCATTTGCACGACGATCAACATGAACGGCTGCGCCGCCTTTATCCTCGTCACCTCGCTCTTCGTCATGCAAAACGGCGGCTTTGAAATCACCACGGGCACGATGATCACATGGCTCTTCGTCGCTGTCCTCGCTGCCATCGGCAACGCCGGCGTCCCGATGGGCTGTTACTTCCTGACACTCTCACTGATGAGCTCGCTCGGCGCGCCGCTCGGTCTCATGGGCGTCATCCTTCCGATCTACACGATCATCGACATGGTCGAGACTGCCGAAAACGTCTGGAGCGACTCTGCCGTCTGCGCGATGACCGACCACGACCTAAAGGGAAAATTGGAAGAAGAACGCACGCCGTCCTCCAGCCTCTATGCCTAAAGAGATACAGCGATAGAAAAACGCCTGCCGATAAAGGCGGGCATTTTTATTACTTGGATTCCATCAGTCACTAATAGAGTTTCATCAAAATACTTGCCTTTTTCCGGCTCTTTTTGGTCGAAAACGGTGAAGAGGTCGCGAAAGGCATTCTGCCGCCCAAGCTGCGGCAAACGCCTTTGCCGCTTGTCTCTCTTTATTCGTTCATACCCTCCCATGACGCTGTGATCAGCGGCAGAATGTCCGCCATGCGCTTTACCACGATATCGGCCAGATGTAAATCCTGCCTGCCGGAAGTCGGATTTTTAAGTGCGATGATCTGCATGCCCGCTCGGTGAGCGGCAAGGATACCGTTGCTCGAATCCTCGACGACCGTGCAGTCCTTGGGCGGCAGACCGAGGTTCTGCGCGCTCTTTAAATAGATAGCAGGAGAAGGCTTGCTCTCTTTCAGCCTTGTCCCTGAA
>CAUVCH010000102.1:0-4439 GCA_963550265.1 uncultured Mitsuokella sp.
GATATGTCGCTGTCACAAAGCTCGTATCCTTGAAGTGAACATCCTCGTTTTCCTGCCCGATTGTAACCTCGAGTCCTTCACCCATATGTGCATGAAGAAGGTCTTTGACAAGCTCCTGCTCCTCAAGAAACAAGAGCATTTCCTTTACACGCTCGACATCTTGAAATTCCGGCTGTTCCAGAAGGTAACTCGTACTTCCGAGATACAGCCGCTCTTTTTTCGTATCGCTGAGCGCGCGCTCGATAATGTTTTCTGCAGCATCTGCAAGCTTTTCGTCACCAATGTCCTCGCGCATCGCATGAAAGGCAGAGCGCTGTACTTCAGCCAGCGCCCGTCCAGCTAACTTTCCATTGATCATCCGCGCCATTTGGCGAAAGTCACCAAGCGAAGCGCCGGCAGGAATGCGGACGATCTTGTTTTCGATAAAGCCTGCGTCCGTCATGAGGACGGCCACGACGCGCTCTGCATCCAGCGGGAGAAACTCAAGGCAGTGAAACCTTGCTTCGCTCATCTGTGGAGCAAGCACCAACGCTGCGTTCTTTGTAACTTCTGCAATCAGCTGCGCGGTCTCCTGAAAGACTTCATCGATGCGCTTTACGCGGTGCCGATACCATCGGTCGATGCGCGCCTTTTCTTCTTCGCTCACCGGCCTCGGCGGAATCAGACCATTGACATAGAATCGATAGCCCTTAGAGGAATGAACGCGGCCGGATGATGTATGGATGTGCCGGAGATAGCCAAGCATTTCAAGATCGGCCATCTCGTTTCGGATCGTTGCCGGACTGACACCGAGGTCATACTTCCGAGCGAGTGTCCGGGAACCGACCGGCTCCGCCGACTGTATGTAGTCATCGATAACCGCACGAAGCACGCGTTTTTTCCGATCATCAAGCGCATCTGCGCCATCGTTTTCAGATTGACACCATGCTGAATGATTCACAGACTTCATCCTATCCCTCCTTCCCCTAACTTCTTGTTAGCACTCCATTTCTTTGAGTGCTAACTCAAAATCTAATAAGAATATACAACGAAAAAAACAAAAAGTCAATAGCTAAATGTCAAAAAGTCAAAAATATTAAAACCGTGCGATGGCAAGGCATTTATTTCCACCTGCGAAGTCCCGGACCCTCTTCTGCGAGATTGGCAAAACCGACTTGACGCATCGCCTCATAGGCGACGACGGCAGCTGCATTTGACAAGTTCAGTGAACGCGCATATTTTTGCATCGGAATGCGAACCGTATGTTCCCAATGCTCGGCAAGAATTTCTTCCGGAATTCCCGCCGACTCCCTGCCAAAGACAAGCACATCCTCCTGTGTATAATGCGGTTCCGTGTAAGTGTGTGCCGCTTTTGTCGAACAGAAATAAAAGACATGCCCTTGGTACAGCGCTTCGACCTCTGCAAAGCTCTCATGCTCATGCACTTTAACAAGATGCCAGTAGTCAAGCCCCGCGCGCTTCAAATGCTTATCATCGGTCAGAAAACCCAGCGGCTTGACAAGATGAAGTTCAATGCCCGTCCCTGCGCAAAGGCGAGCGATATTTCCCGTATTACCGGGAATCTCCGGCTCTATAAGTACGATATGCAAATGAATCCCCCTATGCTTTCCTATATTTTATAGGCAGCAACCCACATTTTTCAAAAACGGCTACCGCAGCTTGAGACATCGCTCTAAAATTTTCCCATCAAAACCTTCATAAACAGGAAGTTCGCGCACATTGTCACGGGAGTTACCGTACACTTGGCGATGATTTTTCCCATCTCTTGGACAAAATCCATGGAAACATAGGCGAGAATCCCGTGATAGACTGCTGCGGTAAGGTACGACACTGCCGTTACCAAGATGACTTGATAAACGATGTAGACGACGTACTTCTGCCAAAGAGAAAGCCCACCTTTCTTCACGGTAAATATATGACGGGTCGCCATGAAAAAAACAAAGGTGACAGCGGGGACAGCACTCGCTATATTGGCAAATTGTACGGGAATGGCAAGGCAAATGCTGAAAATAGAAAAAAGCGTAAAATCCATACACCAGCCGATGCCGGAAATGATCGTGAAATACGCACCTTGGCGCACGAGCTCACGCATGAAGGAATGCCTCCAGCTCTTCCGGCGTACCGAGGACATGCACGTTTTCCGACGCGACATCCGAAATATAGACCTCACCGCCCTCCAAAAGCAGCTGCTCATAGAGCGGCGCCACATATTTTTCACCTTTAACGAGGTGAGACGGATTGCTGTAATATGTGAGATAAAGGTCAAGGTATCGGCGCGCTGACTTAAAATAATATGCCCCCAGCGTACAATACGGAGAGATTCGCTCCTTTTCTTTTATCTCCACAGCTCGCCCCGCTTCATCCAGTCGGACAAAGCTCCAGTGATCCCCTGCGCCCCTAAAGCACGGTATGAAGCCATCGCCCTTCAATTCTTCCGCTCGCATCGCACCTGCTTCCACATAGGTATCAATATTATAAATTAAGAGTTCGTGGTCTGGATTCCAATACTTTGAAGCCAGCGCTGCCGTGGTAGCCTGCCCATCCGTCAGATAATCCAAGAGAAGGATGTTAAAACGATGGATTCCCAGCGCAGCCGCATGTGTCTTAATGAAACCTTCCACATCTTCCGCTTCATCCTTCATCGCAAGGAAGATGTACTTGGCTGTGCGATTTTGATAGCCCTTCAGGCTGATCAGCGACCAATCAAAGAGCGTCTTTCCCTTCGCTTCAATCATATACTTTGGCTTGTCGTAGCCGGCACGGCGAAAGCGAGAGCCTGCCCCTCCCATCGTGATGACGATGTCCAGCGTTCTTCCGCCTGCCTGCGACGCCTGACATAGCTCTGTCAGCGCTTTGGGAGAAGAACGCAAAAATTCATCTGGGCGTACCGAGCGGTCGTCGACATAGAATCCCTTATGTCCCGGCCACGGCTTTCCATAGAAGATTTCATCATAGGGAATCTCCCATTTATCCAGCCAGTCCAGGAGGATACGCGCCGTGTTCTTGTTGATAACGCCAAGATTTCCCCTGTAAGAATTCATATTGCGCGAGGTAAAGAGCGTAATCTTCGCCCCCTGCGCTCTGTATTGCCGGAGCTTTTCGACCATCGCGGCATATGGTACAAGGTCCTCATAGCGCTCGTCCTTTTTCTTGATTGGGCAGAGCGTCCCATCGATATCAAAGACAAAGCCATAATCATGCAGCATAATTTTCTATCTCCTTCAAAATCTGTATGGCATTTAAGATAAACCCAAAGACCTTGTGCGGGTTGTCGATATGAAGCGGGAGCATGGAAAGGAAGAGCGATGCTTCATAAATGCGGACAGTCAAGTAATCAAAGCCGCATGCCTCCAATTTCTGACGAAAGGCGCGAATATATGCCGCATTATCAAAATCCAAAACAAGCTCGCTGTGAAAATTTTCATCTATCCGAATCGAAAACGTACCGTTATTAAAAAAGTCATACCTTCCACAGACCGAATGACTGAGCTTTGCTATATCGTAGTAAGGGTTCATCCAAAGTTCAGCCTCCGTCAATGCCCCCTTTGGGTCAATGAACTTCAGCATCTGTGTCGATTTATGATAAAGTGTATTGGCAAAACACGGATCGCCATGCCCAATAACCGCAACAGATGGATAGCTGTGCTTCGCCTCGATTCGATCTTTCAGCCGAAAATACTTTTTCACAACATCATCAATCGTCAGGTGCTCCGACGCAGCAAGGAGCGCAGCTATCTGCTGAAAGGCAGGCATATCCTTTAACATGGCAACGCGCTTATGTACCTTTTCCACATAGAGTTTATCTGCCATTTTCTGATATTCCCCGCAAGAAATTTCCTTTGGATGACGCTTAGAGAAGAAGATGAAGTATTTATCCAAAAGCTGCTGAAATTCATGCAGGTCAATCGAGCCATGCACCCACTTGATGGCAAGATCCGTCATATGCAGGTGCTCCATCGTATAACTCGCGGACTCATCCTTTTCTTCGTAATGAAACGGCATGACGAAGTACATCTTCATATCGTCGGGAAGAAGATGATAGTAGGTATACTCCGCTTTGATCTTTCGCTTGTCCCGCGAAGTTTTTACCAGCGTAATGGCATCGCCGCGAACCGAATTAAAATAACGGGAATCGAAACTTCCCGTTATACAGGAGATAAAATTATCTGTCTCGCCCAAATCAACTAGGCCTTCGGCCGGCATCGCCCGCTCGATTGTCTGTGCAGCTTCCTGCGTCGAAAACTGTAGGGTAATCTTTTTTAGAAAACGACGATAGCTCTCGACATCAGGAAAGAACAGTGCAGCAATCTTTGCATCGCTGAGGACCTTGTACCGCGCATCAACGAACGCGAGCTTTTGAAAGGTAAGCCCCAGCTTCTCCGCATCGGTCACGAAAAAATTGGCAAAGATATGAAGTACACGCGCATCATCTTCAGCAT
>CAUVCH010000103.1:0-4427 GCA_963550265.1 uncultured Mitsuokella sp.
TGGCGGAATATGCTTCATACACGCCATGTGCGCTTCACCTGTCCTCGGACATTCGTGGATGCCGCAGGGGTGGCACTTCTCCGGCGTCTTTACCAAGATATCCCGCCCATCGTACGGGTAAAAGGTAGGCACTGGACTTGCACCGAACATCGTGACAATCGGAAGGTGCATGGCAACACCGACGTGCATCGGCCCCGAATCCGTAGTCAAAAAGAGCACGCAGCGGCGAAGGCACGCGGCAAGCCCCGCCAGGCTGACCTTTCCCGTAAAGACATGGATATGACCGCTGTCCTTTTTTTTCATCTTCGACAAGCAGTTTCTGACGGGTTCTTCGTCGCCCGGTCCGCCAAAGAAGGCGATTTCATAGCCCTCCCCGATGAGTGTATCTGCACATTCGGCAAAGTAATTGTCAATCCAGCGCTTTGTCATCCAACTCGCACCGATGTTAAAGGCGATGACCTTTGCCTTCCCGATAAAATTTTCTCTCCATAATTTTGCTGCTTCCGTCTCACCCTTTTCCGGCACGACCATCTCGATGCCGCGGTCGTCTATCTCTTTCACGCCGACCGCATCCTTCAATACACGAAAATGCGCCTTAACTTGATGCATTGTCTTTTCCGGCGGTGTCCCTGGCATCGCATAGTTGTCGAGCACCTTGTCGAAAAAGAATGAGAAACCCGGCTTTGCATAACCGACAATGTATTTACTGCCCGAAAATGCAGCGATTGCCGAGGCGCGCTCGTTTCGATGCAGGTTGATGACGAGGTCAAAATGCTTCTTTCGGATCTTCTTGATGAATTTCAGCAGATGCCAGCAGCCATCGTCCGCACCTTTTTTATCAAAAAGCATACATGCATCAAGATTTGGATTTTGCTCCACAAGGTCGCGCAGCTTCTTATCCGCAAGAAGTGTGATACGCGCCGTCGGAAAGTTTGTCCGCAGGGTTCGAAGCGCCGGCGTCACAAGCATTAAATCGCCGATGTGCATGAGATTGATGACAAGGATATTCTTATAGTCTTGCAAACCTCTTACTCTCCTGTAGAAGTGTCCGCATCGTCCAAACTCGTACCATGGACAGCAAGCCACCAAGAAATCGTACGCGCTGCCGGAATCCACTTCATCGCTTTTGCGCGTTCGGCAGCTGCATCAAAGCCGCCCGCAGGCGTCCAAGGCAGTGCTTCCATCTGATCGCGGTCAATAGCGCCCATAGCGTTTTGTGTTAGGAAACACGAGGTGTTGAAACCTGCGCCAAAGACATCCGGTCCTTCGGTCATACTCGGTAAAATCGAATAGTAGACGAAGTCCTTCGGCGCGATGAGTTCCATCAGCGTCGGAAGAAGACTCGTCAGACCGCCTGGTGCATTTTCCGGTAGAAGGTCTTTCGTCACGCCAGCACCATAGATGAGAAGAGGGACTGCCTGATGCTCGTACAGCGTCGGATGCCGGCTTGGATCCGTGCGAACGGCATGGTCTCCCGTTACCAAAAAGAGACTGTTCGGATATTTCTTCTCCGTCTCCTTGATGAACTCTGTCACGACTTTATCCGTATACCAATAGTGACCGAGCTCCTTTGCCAGCTGGTCTGGATTTTCAACGTCCGGCATCGAATGCGTGATCTCCTTTGCGCGGGCAAGGTCAAATCCCTCTGCCTCAAGATCGATGCTGTAGGGCGGATGGTTGGATACCGTCTTGATGACGTGAACGGTCGGCGGCTCGGAGGCAAGGTGCTCAGATAGTGCCGCAAAGATGCTGCGGTCGTCCGTCCCGAAGGTATTGACCTTCGGCGCCCCCATATCCGTATAACCGTAAAAGTTATCAAACCCCTGTGCGAGAGAGAATGGCTTCATGCTCGCCCATGCAGGATTACCGCCGTACCAGAAATCGACGTTATAGCCAAGTTTTTTCATCTGTATGCCGAATGCCGTCGGGTAGGGATCACGGATACTGCGCGGCTGAAGATTGACAGCAACGCGCATTTCAGAAAGCCCCGAGATAATGCCGTCGAAGGCAACCGACGTATATTCTCCGTTCGGCATGAAGGCATGCGTCTCATAACCATTCGATGCCTTCATCAGACTCATGATGCCGTCTGCGATATGAAGGTCCTTATACTTATCGAGCATCGGCCAGCTCATGCCGCTTTCCTCAAGAATGATGAAGATATGCTGCGGCTTTTCAATATGCGGTCCCTTTGCCCTTCGCGCAAGGTACGGCTTCAGATCATTGCCGTTTTCCTCTTCATGCCCTGCGACAAATTTCGCATACTCTCGAATCTTATCCCTTTCGACAAACGTCCCCGCCTGCCCGGTCTTCATCTTTTGGCGAACTGTCTTGACGCGGTACATCGCCTGCGCATCATCGAGAACGCATTCATTTAAAAAGTCATCGCTTGTAACACCTGCACTCTCCCAGTTGATACCACGCCCAAAGGTAAACGAACCGCCGAAGCGCACAAAGATAAAAGCCGCTGCAAAAACGACGAGAAATCCTGCCGCAAAGAGAGCCGGACGCTTGTAAAAAACATAGGGAAGCGACGATATCCGTGCGCGGAACAGAAAGCGAAGCAGAAAGAAGCAGAGCACCGTGAGAACAAGTGCGATGCCCATGCGCCAAATAAGCCCATAATCCTGTATCATCATCATGATGACAGAACCAAATTTCTCATTCGTCCCCGCCATGACCTGCTGCGCGTTATATGTGGTGTGAAATTGATCGTAGAATGGAAAGCGCGCGATAAAGAGAAGGTGAAAGACAAAGCTTGCCAGCGTTCCGTAAAAAAGACGAATCTTCCCCGCAGCTTTCTTAAGACACGGAAAGAGGAAGGTTCCAAGGGTCAAAAAGACAAAGGGGAGGAGTGCCGTGCCGCCCGCTGTCTTAAGCGACAGCCGCAGACCCATCCAATTTGCGAGTAAGATCTCGCCCGCACCTGTATCCGATGAAATATACGCGTGCATAATGCCCATGAAGATCACACGGTAGAGGCAGACAAGAATGAGAATAAAGAAAAAAAAGCGAAGATCCATTTGAATGTTCGCCCAAAAGGTCTGAAGACGGGATTCGTTATTTTTAAAGAGTGACATGGATACTTACCCCCTCTGATTTCCTGTAAATCCGATTTTTTTTCCTACGGTTTCGGGTGAGATAACGGCAAGACAGTCGATATCTTTTGGACAGACGCGTTTCCAGCAGCCTTTACATTCATGTGAGGCTTCCACTGCATTTTCGATCTGTCCGTAAGGACCGTTGCGATTAGCATCCGTTGGGCCCATAAGCATGATCGTCTTTACGCCAAGCCCTGCAGCGAGATGAACGGGACCCGTATCACCGCCGATGACAGCTTGCGCATTTGCCATAATTGCCGTAAGCTCTTTGAGATTTGTCTTTCCCACAAGGTTCACCGGTGGAATCGCCGCTTCCCGCTCAATGCGCGCGGCACGTTGTTCATCGACAATGCCATCTCCGATGAGGATGGGAATGCTGTTTCTTGCATAAATACAATCGACAAGGTCGGCAAAATGCGATTCCGGCCAGCGCTTATTTGGCCAATTGGCACCGATGGCAAGGACGATGTAGGCACGAGAAAAATCCGCCCCTGCCTGCTGGAAAAGTCGCCGCACAAGTTCTTTTTCACGTACCGGCACTTCGAGCGGAAAGCGCACGTCTTGTACACGACACCCTGCGGCGCGTGCAACGTCGAGATAACGCTCGACGATATGCCCATGTGCATGTGCCCCGACGACCGGACGCGAAATACATCCGCTTCCCTCACGCATATTGCACATGCCAAGCTTGTGCGGCACTTTTGCAAGACATGCAATCGCGGCGGACTTAAAAAGTCCTTGGAGATCCAACACTGCATCATAACGCCGCGCCTGTATCTCTTTTCGAAATGGAAAGAAATTCTTCAAGAAGCCACCCAGAGAACGAAAGTCTTTTTTATGAAAGGTAAGAATCTCGTCAATGCAGGGATTCATTTCAAGCAGCGGTTTTGCTGGTGGTTCGATGACCCATGTGACATGTGCCTGCGGAAACGTCTCTTTCACCGCATGAGAAACGGGAAGTGCATGTATGACGTCGCCAATGGCGGACAGCTTTACAATAAGTACATTCTGCATGCTCTCCTGCTTTCCTAAAACAATCGATACGGCACTTTGCTACGACTTTTCCTGCGCTTCGATCTTCTTGATGACGTTTGACGTCGAACGACCGGGTACGAGTGGGATGAAGGCAACCTTGCCGCCGTATCCTGCAACGACCTTTGCTTCAGGAAGCGTGTCAATCGTATAATCCGCCCCCTTCGCATAGACATCCGGTTTTATCTTTCCAACAATCGTCTCTGCCGTCTGCTCGCTGAAGATGACGACGTAGTCAACGCAGTGAAGAGATGAGAGCACCTCCGCTCGATCTTCTTCCCCATTGATGGGGCG